>USFL01000008.1 GCA_900553905.1 uncultured Eubacteriales bacterium
AGTGCGTCTTGTATAGGCTTTCAGCCATTTGGGTGCAGCTTGTCTTATAGGCCTCATAGCGCATCAGCAGCTCCTTTGCCCCCGGCGTGAGCATGCTTCCCCCGCCGCCCCTTCCGCCGATTTTGCGCTGGGTGAGCGGAAACGCAAACGCATCCTCCGCACGCTTGAGGATGCCGAACGCCTTGGTATAGGCCATGCCCATCCGCTTGGCCGAGGCGCGCAGGCTCCCCAGCTCGTCAATGCCTTTCAGCAGCTGATAGGGGCCCTCCCCGAAGAACTTCTCCCCCTCGTCGTCACAAAAATAGATACCGAATTTCAGCTTCATTCCGCGTCTCCTCTTGTCATCAGAAAGGTTTCCCCGTGGCGCAGCACATCGACCGGGCCGTAGATCTTTCCCAGCGCCTCCCTGAGGCGCTCCGTGTCCGCGTCCACCATGCCAACGTCGTCCAGCAGCTGTCCGTCTCCCAGCAGGAGCAGGCGGTCCGCATAACGCAGGGCGATATTCGCATCATGGCTGCACAGCAGCACGCCCGCTTCCTCCCGCCGCGCATACGCCTTCAGCCAACGGAGCAGGCCGTAGCGCCGGGGATAGTCCAGCGCGCTGTCAGGCTCGTCCAGCAGCAGAAGCGGCGGACGGCGCACAAGCGTGCGCGCAATCAGGACCAGCTGCCGCTGGCCCTCGCTGAGCGACAGATACTCCGCCTGCGCCCACGAGGCGTCTCCCAGCTCCGCCAGCAGCGCCAGCGCGCGCTGCCTGTGCTGCGCGCCCGGCCGCTGGAATGTGCCAAGTTCGGGATTGCAACCCATGAGCACCACGTCCAGCGCACTCAATGCCAGCTCGCACGCGCTGCGTTGCGCCAGATAGCCGATCAGCCGCGCACGGCGGCGGGCCGGCATGTCCCACAGATCCGCTTCCAATAACATACACCCTCCGGACGCATCCGTCAAGCCGCACAGCGCCCGCAAAAGCGTAGATTTTCCGGACCCGTTTGCGCCCAGCAGGACGCACATCTCGCCCCGTCCGACCGCGAAGGATACGTCCTTGAGCACCTGCCGCCGCCCGTACCCGGCGCACAGGGTTTCTACCCGCAGCAGTTCACGCATCCCGCTCCCCCCTTCGGAACATCAGATGCAGCAGAAAGGGCGCGCCCAGCAGCGAGGTCACGATGCTCACGGGCACCTCGCTCGAACCAACGCTGCGCGCCAATACGTCCGCCGCCAGCAGCAGCACGGCCCCCGCCAGACCCGCAAGCACCGTGGTGGAGAAGCGGCTGCTGCGCGTAAGCAGCCTGGTGATATGCGGCGCAAGCAGGCCGATGAAGGCGATCAGGCCAGTGGCGCTGACCACCGCGCCGGTGATCAGCGTGGCCAGCAGCAGCACGGCGCAGCGCATTGCGCCCGCCGGTACGCCGAGCATGCGCGCCTCCTCCTCTCCCAACCCCAGAAGCAAAATCTGCCGGTTGAGCAGAAACAGACACACAAGCCCCACGGTCACCAGCGGTAGCACGCCGGCCAGCTTCTGAAGCGTCACATCGGCAAAGCTGCCCATCGTCCAAAATTCGATGGCGGCAAGCTGCTTTTCCGGGTCAGCCGTCAGCTTCATCAGCATCAGCAGCGACTGGGTGAGCGCGTTGACGGCAATGCCCGCCAGCACAATGCCCGCCACGCCCCTCTGCCGTGCGAACCGTGCAAGCGCCAGCACCGCCGCGACCGCCGCCATGCCGCCTCCAAACGCAAGCAGAGCCGTAAGCGTCACGCCGCCGCCAAGGAGCAGAATGGCCGCCGCCGCACCTGCCGACGCGCCGGACGATACGCCAATGATATCCGGCGATGCCAGCGGATTTTGAAATACGGTCTGATAGACGCTGCCCGCAACGCCCAGCGCAAAGCCTGCCGTCAGCGCCATCACGGTGCGCGGCAGACGCAGGGTGAGAAACACGCGGCGGTCCATGCCGTCCACGGCCAGCTGCGTCCAGTCGATGGGATAGCGCCCCACCGCCAGAGAAGCGGCAAAGGCAGCCCCCGTCACAACGAGGGCCGCCGTAAAGTACAGGACAAGCGTTTTTCGAGCTTTCATGGCAATTTTATTTCGTCAGAAGGGCGGAGTCGATCTCCACGCCGTAAAACGACAAATAGAAGGCCGCCGCATCCGCGCAGAAGGTTTCGAAGGAATACAGGTCCTCGTGCAGCACCGCCGCCATCCAGCGGCTCCCCAGCATGGCGCTGGGAACGGGCGAATCCCACGCCTCAAAGGAGGAGGGCATCTCATAGACGGCACCGTTTTTCACGGCGTCCAGACCCGCGAGCTGCGCGTCGTTCATCAGGTCGTCCTTTGTATAGGAGGCTTCCGGCACGATGACGATCGCATCGGGATTCCATGCCAGCAGCTGCTCATAGGAGATTTCCGCCCAGTAGGTATCCTCGATTTCCGCCGCGGCGTTCACGCCGCCGCCCAGTTCAATCAGCGTATTCTGATACATCTTCGCGCCCGCCGTACTCAGGTAGCTGCTGTTTCCCGCAAGGTAGACCACGGGGCGTTCCACGCCGTCCAGAAGCGCCGTCAGCTCCGTCTCGGTCCGGGCGTTGTAGTCCAGCAGCGCGGCGGCGGCTTCGCCCGTACCGGTTGCGGCGCCCAGCATGTTGATCGTTTCCGCCAGCAGCGCCAGATCCTCCGGATTGGCCAGCAGCACGGGGATCTCCAACGCCTCCAGCGCGGGAACCGTATCCTTGAGCTTCAGGGGTAGGATCACCAGATCCGGGTCCAGCGCCGCGCAGCCCTCCAAATCAAACTCCTTGGCCGTGCCCACGCTGGGCAGCTGCAACAGCTCCGGCGCGGCAAGGGCGTAGATGGGGCGGCTGTCCGCCTTCGCCTCAATGCCCACCAGCCGGTCCTCCAGTCCCAGCGCAATCAGCATGGACGTGGTGATATAGTATCCGCTCACGAGGGTTTCCGGCTCCGCGTCAAGGGTGACCTCGCGCCCGGCGGCGTCCGTAACCGTCACGGGAAACGCCGGGGCGCTCTCCGCCAGCGCTCCGACCGCGGAAAACGCCAGCAGCAGGCTTAAGGCAAGGGCTGTCCATCTCTTGTACATTGGATATCCTCCTTATAAATCGTTATATATTTTAAAGTATAACGATGGTAGCACATTTTGCCTATTTCGTCAAGCTATGCTGTGCATCGAAGCCAACATGCGCAGAAAGACGTCATTTTGTAAAAATACATGTCCACGCGGCTGCAAATGCGAGCAATATAGCGTCCCATCCGTTTCTATACCGGGCTTTTCGCCCTGACGCGCTCGGCTAAAAAGAAGAACCGCATTTTTTCAAACAGGGTTGACAAACGAGATCAAAAGTAATATTATTTAGTTACGCAATTTATTTACTTAATCATTCTCCAACCCTTGGAGGCTCCACAATGAAGCTACTAACCAATCCCCTTCTCCCAGGCTTCTATCCCGACCCATCGGTCTGCCGCAAAGGCGAGGATTATTATCTGGTCACTTCCTCCTTTGAGTATTTCCCTGGCATTCCGATCTTTCATTCCCGCGATTTTGTACACTGGCATCAGATCGGACATTGCCTCACACGTCCCGGTCAACTGAACCTGGACCACATCAAGCCCTCCAAGGGCATTTATGCTTCCACCATCCGTTACCGCGAGCAGGACGGGCTGTTCTATGTTTCTTCTACTTTGGTGCAGGACCCGCCGTATTACGGCAACGTCAACTTCTTCGTTACGGCGAAAGACCCGGCGGGACCATGGTCTGACCCCGTCGTCATTCAGGGGGCGGAAAGCATCGATCCCACGCTGTTTTTCGACGCAGGTCGCACGTATTATCTGGGCAATCTGCGCCCCTACCCACAGGAGCTCGCCCGCGAGGAGCGCTCCATCTGGCTTCAGGAATTGGATTTGGAAAGCGGACGGCTGATCGGCGAGCGGTGGATACTCCGCACAGACGGCGCGGTTCACGACGCAGTGGCGCCAGAAGGGCCTCATCTGTACAAAATCGGCGGCTGGTACTATCTGATGATCGCCGAAGGCGGCACCGATCACAACCATAGCGTCACCATTTTCCGCAGCCGGAAGATTGAGGGTCCCTACGAGGTCAATCCGCGCAATCCCGTCCTCACCCACCGCAACCTGCGCAGAGATGCCCCCATCAACAGCACCGGCCACGCCGACCTGATTCAGCTTGCCAACGGCGAATGGTGGGCGGTGCTCCTGGCCTCGCGGCCGGATGGCGGCGATTATCGCAACCTTGGTCGGGAAACCTTCGCAGTTCCCGTCATATGGGAAGAGGAATGGCCCGTTTTCGGCCCAGATACCGGTCATGTGGAATTTACGTATCCGGCTCCCGCGTTGCCCGTTTGCCGCTGGGAGGAAGCGCCGGCCTGCGACCCGTTTGAAAGCGATACGCTGGATTGGCGATGGAATCTTTTGCGCACGCCCCGCCGGGAAGTCTACAGCCTCACGCAGCGCCCGGGCTGGCTACGGCTGTTCCTTTCCCCGCACCGCCTGACGGAGTTGGAAAACCCGGCCTTTGTCGGACGGCGGCAACAGCACCTGTGCTTTGCCGTCCGGCTGATGATGGTATTTTCGCCCGCCGAAGGCGAGGCGGCAGGCGTGGCGATGCTGATGAACCACGAATACCATCTCGCCCTGTTGCGCGAGCGTGAGAACGGAATAGGCTATGTGTCGTTGTATCGCTGCTTTGCGGGCAAATTCGAGCGTCTGGCGCGCGTTCCCTGCGAGTCAACAAGCCTGTGGCTTCGTGTCACAGCATACGAGCAGGATTACAGCTTCTATATGGCTACCGTACCGGAGCAATGGCAGCCCGTCTGTGAGCATGTATGCGGCACCCTGCTGAGCAAGGAAGTGGCCGGCGGCTTCACCGGCGCGTATATCGGCTTGTATGCCACCTCGAATCATCAGCCTACGGAAAATTACGCCGATTTTGACTGGTTTGAATATCAGCCGCTGATGCCCTGAAACCCAGGCGCAAGTCATACGTCATTTCGTGCGCCAAGTTATGAAATATTGATGCGTAACTTTATTTTGCTTGCATTGCCGCGCCTTCCGGCGCAGCTTGCACAAATAGAACCATCATTTAGGAGGGAAAACGCAATGAAAAAGACCCTGGCTATCATCCTGACGCTCATGCTGACCCTGGCTTCGACTTCGTTCAGCCTGGCCGAGACCGAAACGGTCGAGCCCACGCCGCTCACCTGGTGGTGCATCTCCTCGCAGGCCGATTTCTACAATGCCCGCGCCGCCGCCTGGAATGAACAGAACCCCGACCGCCCCATCGCGCTGGAAACCGTCGATATGGCTGGCTCCGACCGTCAGACCAAGCTGCTGGTGGCGCTACAGACCGGCGAGGGCGCCCCTGACTACTGCGACGTCAACGTCACTGCCTTTGGTACTTTCTTCGACTACGAAGAGATTCCCTTCCTGACGCTGACCGATCTGATCGCCGATGAGCGCGATGTGTATGTCCAGGCCAAGCTGGATATCTATTCCACCGACGGCGAACTCTACGGCGCTCCCTCTCAGCTGGGCGGCACGGTGGTGTATTACAACACCGAGATCATGGAGGCTGCCGGCGTGGACATTGACAGCATCGTAACCTGGGATGATTATGTAGCCGCCGGCAAGCAGGTGGTGGAAAAGACCGGCAAGCCCATGACCGTGATCGAGACCACCGACATGGCGCCCTTCCAGGCCATGGTGCTGCAGAAGGGCTCCGACTTCCTGGATGCGGACGGCAATGTGATTCTGGACTGTGAAACCAACATCGAGCTGCTGGAATACCTCAAATCCTGGATGGATGACGGCATCGCCATCGCCATGCCCGGCGGCGGCAACGCCTCCGAAATCTTCTATGAGTTCTTCAACAACAGCGGCGCCGCGTCCGTGATCCTGCCCATGTGGTACATGAGCCGCCTCACCGAATACATGCCTGACCTTTCCGGCAAGATCGCCGTGCGCCCCATGCCCGTGTGGGACCCGGATGACGCCGAAGCGTACACCACCGCCTGCACCGGCGGCAACGGCGCCGTGATTACCAACCAGTGCGAATCCCCCGAACTGGCCAAGGATTTCCTGTATTTCTGCAAAATGAGCTATGACGCGCAGGTGCTATGCTACGAGATGCTGGGCTATGCTCCCTACCGTACCGACGCCTGGGAAGACCCCGCGCTGCAAATTGAGCTGCCTTACTTCTCCAACGAGAACGTGTTTGGCATCGTCTCCGAGAGTCTGAAGAACGCCAATGCGATTCACAACTCCGCTCTTGTTCCGGAAGCGTTCAACGCCGTGTCCTCCAACGTGATGTACAACGTGTTTGAAACCAAGACGCAGACGCCTGCCGAAGCGCTCACCGAAGCCGCCGAAGCCCTGCGCAACTACTGATCCCTTTCTATTTGCCGTGCCTCCGGTCTCGGAAGGACCGGAGGCACGGTCTCTTAACGCTTACCCGCTCGCAGGGTACAAGGATAGGAGCGTTGCGCAGTGAATAACGCCATGGCAAAGCATAAGTCGCCCAAAGGCAGGCTGGCTTCCCTGCCCTACAACTGGCATGTTGCCCCATATCTTTTTCTGATTCCGTTCATCCTGTCTTTTTTGATTTTTAATGTCTACCCGATTTTCAGCTCCTTTGTCATGAGCCTGCAAAAGATCCGCGGCTTCGGCTCGGCCACCTGGGTCGGGCTTGACAACTACCGGAAGCTGTTCAACAGCGCGTTCTACGCTTCGCTGGAAACCACCACGCTGGTGACTGTCTGCAACTGCGTCGTGCTGATTGTCCTCCCCATGCTGCTCGCTCTCTTGCTCAACAATCTGCACCTGCGCGGGCGAAACGGATTCCGGGCAACTTTTTTTATCCCCGCCCTCGCCTCGACTATCGTGGCCGGCATCGTTTTCCGCATGATGTTTGCCGACACGGAAACCGGAGCCGTCAACTCCATCTTCATCGCGCTGGGACTGCCCCAACAGCGCTTCATGCTGCAATATGGCTGGAGCATCTTCCTTATGGTTTTCCTCACCGCCTGGAAGAGCGCCGGTATGTATATGATCTATTTTCTTTCCGGCCTGCAGGCCATCCCTTCCGAAGTCTATGAATCCGCCGAGATCGACGGAGCCACTGGTTTTCAGCGGCTCACGCGCATCACTCTCCCACTGCTCAAGCCTACGATGATCTATGTGCTCACCATGCTGATTGTAGAAGGGTACCGCACCTTCGGCGAAAGCTATGTGTTCTGGAAGGAATCCACCCCCGGCAACCTGGGCCTGACCATCGTGCGCTATCTTTATCAGCAGGCTTTCACATCGGGCAACCTGGGCTTTGGGTCGGCCATTGGCTTTGCGCTTCTGTTTATCGTGCTGATCATCAATCTGGTGCAGATGAAGCTGATGGGGCTGTTTGAGAAGGAGTGAGAAGATGCTTACGCCTGTGCTTCGCAAAAGGCTGCTGACCACCGCCAACTACGCGGTGCTGATTCTGATGGCGCTCGTAGCGCTGTTTCCGATCTACTTTATGGTCATCGCCTCGTTCAAAAACACGGAGGACCTGTTCCGCAACGGCATCCGGATGGTCTTTGAATTTGACAACCTGACGGTGGCGAACTATGAATACACCCTTACCACCAAGGACGGCATCTACCTGCAATGGTACTGGAACAGCATTGTCGTGTTGGTAGCCAGCACGGTATGCTCGCTTGGCCTGTCCTCCATCTGCGGCTACGCCATCGGGGCCTACGACTTCAAGGGAAAGAACGTTCTGTTTGTCCTCACGATGATCGTCATGATGATCCCCATCGAGATTCTGTTGATTCCCCTGTATAAGATGATCATCAACATGCAGCTGATCGACACCAAAACAGGGTCCATCCTGCCCTTCGTGGTACAGCCCACAGCCATGTTCTTCTTCCAGCAATACGTGCGGGGCATCGACCGGGGCTATATGGAAGCGGCACGCGTGGATGGATGCACGGAGTTCGGCATCTTTGCCCGCATCATGGTGCCGATGATGAAGCCTGCATTCGGGGCCATGATCATCCTGCTGGCGCTGCGCAACTGGAACGCCTTTTTGTGGCCGATGATCGTTTTCGCAAGCGAATCGTCCTATACGCTGCCCGTGGGGCTGGCATCGCTGATCAGTTCCTACGGTAACAACTACGATATGCTCATTCCCGGCGCGGTGCTTGCCTTCGTCCCGCTGGTCATCATCTTTTTGATGAATCAGAACCAGTTTGTGGAGGGCCTTACGGCCGGCGGCATCAAGGGGTAAGGAAGGAAAAAACGATGCATTTCCTCACAGAAGGCCATGTACTTGTGGCCGGATCTCTGGTTTTGGATATTCTGCCCAGGTTTGCTTCCGGCGACGGAGACGCCGTTGCGCGCGACCTGCTGGCTCAGGGGCGGCTCACGGAAAGCAGCGAATTTGTCATCTATCTGGGCGGGGCTGTCGGAAACACCGGGTTGGCGCTCAAGCGTCTGGGGCAGCCCGTCCGGCTGGTAAGCAAGGTGGGCGACGACCGGGTAGGCGCTATTGTGCAAAGCCTGCTGGCCGATGAAAAGGTCGATAGCTCGCTCACGGTGGTTCCCGGCATGCGGTCCACGGCCAGCATCGCGCTGGCTGTTCCCGGCCGCGATAAAAGCACCATTCACCTGCGTGGAGCAGCTCAAAGCTTCTGCGCGGAGGATTTCACCGCGGAGCTCTTTCGCGGCGCCGGCCTGTTCCATTTCGGCTATCCGCCCACCATGCCCGGTCTCTACCGGCAGGACGGCGAGGGCTTGGTCCAGATGCTCCAGCGCGCCAAGGCGGCAGGCGCCGTCACCTCGGTGGATACCTGCCTGCCCGATCTCAAGGCGGAACCCGGGCAAGTGGACTGGCAGCCCATTTTGAAACGTGCGCTGCCCTATGTTGATCTTTTTCTGCCCAGCCTGGAAGAGGCGCTGTACATGACCGACCGCGAGGCGTACATCCGCAGGATACAGGCCTGCGGAGCGGCGGACCTGCTGCCCGGCGTTACGGAAGCGGAAATTCGTGCATTGGCCGATGCCATGCTGGGATATGGCGCGAGGATCGTGCTGCTCAAATGCGGCAGCCGGGGACTGTACCTGCGCACGGCCGGCCGTGACGCACTCGCTTCCATCCTGCCGCCGGACATGGCGGACGCATGGGCCGAACGCGAGCTGTGGGAGATGCCCTGCCGGGTAGACGAGGTGCGCTCCACCACGGGAGCCGGGGATACCGCGGTAGCCGGCTTCCTTTGCGCCCTGCGCAAGGGGCTTTTGCCGGGGGACGCGCTCAAGCTGGCCGCGTGCACAGCGGCGCGGTGCGTTGCCTCCTACGATACGGTGAGCCGGATTTCCGACGCGGAAGAAATGCTGTTGGGGCTTGCCTCCCACCGGTAACCATCCAAAAACAACGAGGAGAGTGGTACACGATGTACGTTTCCATGAAACCGATTTTGCAGCATGCCCATGAGCACGGATATGCTGTCCCGGCCATTAACTGCATCAACATGGAAATGGCCCGCGGCGCCGTCACGGCGGCGCAGGAAGCCCGGGCGGCCATCATCATCAACCTGGGTGTGGGACAGATGGGCAATCATGCTCATTCGGAGGAGATGGTCCCGATGATCAAGGAGTTGGCGGCACGCGCGACCGTTCCCGTGGCTCTGAATCTCGACCACGGCGGCAGGCTGGAGGATATTGCACGCTGCCTGAACCTGGGTTTCTCCAGCGTGATGATTGACGCCTCATCGTTTGACTTTGAAGAAAACATCCGTCGGACGGCCGTTGTAAGCGCCATGGCGCACGCCATGAACGTCTGCGTGGAGGGCGAGCTGGGGCATGTGGGACAGGCGAACGCGCGCGACGATGAGGACGCAGATCTCTATACCAATCCTGGGCAGGCGCGCGAATTTGTCAGGCGCACAGGGGTAGACGCGCTGGCCGTAGCCATTGGAACAGCGCATGGAAACTATCTGCACCACAAGGTTCCGCAGTTGGATTTCGACCGGCTTTCCGAGCTAAAATCGCTGCTGGACATGCCGTTGGTGCTGCACGGCGGCAGCGGCTCGGGCGACGAAAACCTGCGCAGAGCCGTGGCCTGCGGCATCAATAAGGTCAACATCTGCACGGACGCGTTTCAGATCTGCAAAACCGCCTTCCTGGAGGTACAGGCCCAGCAGCCGGAAATGGATTACATGCATCTTTGCATGGCCGTTGAACAGCGGATGAAGGCCTTCACGCGCCATCATCTGGACGTGCTGGGCGCATCGGGACAGTATGTCTATGGCGAAAGTGTCACGGATTCGCATGAATGAGCCGGATGCCGCTTTCTTCCTTGACTTTTCGGCAAATGACAGCGTATAATTTAATTGCTTAGCGCAGTGCGGCATAGACTAATCCGTTGGCACAGCATGTCGTGGCGGCGGGAGAAAAAAATGGGGTATTTCCTCCATGGAAATGGTCGGAAAAATCAGAAGCAAGGGTGTGGTGAAAGAGGCGTCCTCCGCCATGCCCTCGGATTTGAAGTACGAAAACCGCTGGCAGGTTTTGCGTGTCTTTCGTGACGGCGGAGAATACACAGCCAACGATGTAGCGGCAAAAACGGGCATCAGCCGCCAGACGACGATGAAAGCCATCCGCTTTTTCTGCAACCGCGGCCTTTTGCGTTCCAGCGGCAAGGGTGATTCTACCGATATCGGCGGCAAGAAGCCGGAGCATTTCACCTTTTACTGCAAGAGCTATCTGCTGTGCATCGCCATGTGGCCGGGGCGCATGGGACTGACGCTGTTCGACCTTGTGCGTCACAGGCTGGATTATATGGAAGGCGAGCTTCCGCCCTATCTGACCCTGGAGGAAGCCTTCGAGCGCTTGGAGACGCTTTCGGATGTATTTTTGACGCGCAACGGCGTTCCGCTTTCGGAGCTTTATGGCGTAGGTCTGTCCACAGCCGGGGTGGTGGATTATAAAAGCGGCAATCTGCGCTACAATGCCTATACCCCGCAATGGGGACGGGATGTGCCCATTGCCTCCAGGCTGTACAGGCTGTACGGCAATCAGGTGGTCGTCTATGTGGAGAACGCCGCCAAAGCGATCGGCCGCTCCGTGCTGCTTGACGATGAGAGCATCAAGCAAAAACGTGTGCTCACGCTGTTTAACAACTGGGGGCTGGCCGCCTGCATGATCGAGCGGGGGCATGTGCTCAACGGACGCGATTCCCTGATCGGCGAGCTTGGGCAGATGCTCATATGCGCGGACGGCGAATCGCCGCAGCGGCTGGAGAAGCTGATGGGGCGCGAATGGGTGGTGGAGCGGCTGGCGCATCATCCGCCCGCCTCCTCCTCCATGCTCAGCGGCGTCGCGCCCGAAGCCATCACCCTGCCGAGGGTGTTTGCCGCCTCTGCGGCAGGGGATTCCTGCGCGAGGGAGATCGTAGGCGAGCTTGCCTGCACCACAGCGGCCATGCTGCATAATGCCTCTCTGTTTTTCAATCCTGATCTCGTCATCTTTCATGGCGATTTTGCCTGTGCGGATGCCTTTTTCGACCGCAGGCTGAAGCAGCGGCTGGCGCAGCTGAGCACCTATCCCGATTTGGGCCTGTTTGAAACGGTCTATGACAAGCGCCCGATTGCAGAGCTGGATGCGCTGGGCGTATCCTCCGCGCTTGCGAACTTCTTCTTCCGCTCCGATTCCCTGTATTCGGGCAAGGAGGAATGATGCGTCCGCGCGGTTGCGCGGGCGGCGCGATTTTTGGGCGCGCCGCCCGCATTGCCTTTCTCCGGCCGATTTGCGGCCGTCCGCCATCGAGGGGATGTGCTTTTCGTGAAACGCTATAACTGGGAATTTGATTTCGACCCTGAATTTCCCGTCCATCTTTTCGAATATACGGTGGTGGGCGCGCGCGACGCCATGCACTGGCACCGGTATTTTGAAATCGGGCTGTGTCTGGAGGGCGACGGCCAGTTTGCCTATCTCCACAAGAAATATCCCGTCCATCCCGGCGATATCTTCATCAACAACGATTATGAAAACCATGTGGCGATCACCGACGAGGGCTGCACCAACCGCTATCTGTTCCTCATTCTGATGCCTTCGTTTATCTCCGATTCGGCCAGCCACCGGGCCAACCGCCGCTACATCGAAACCTTCCAGTACAATCCGCCCGATTTCATCAACCGCATTCCCTGCGGTACCCCAACCGCCGAAAAGATCACCAGCCTGATCACCCATGGGCTGAAGGTGTACCAGACCCGCCAGGAAAACTGGGAAATGGAGCTGGACATCATCGTGCGCAACATTCTTCTGGCGCTTTCTCAACACTATCTGCGCAAGGACAGCGAGGAGAGCGCGCGGCAGAATATCAATCCCAAAATTCTCGCCGCCCAGCGCTACATCCATCAGAATTACAACCAGCCGCTTACCCTGGACGCAGTCGCCGCCTATGTGGGATTCAATACCACGTACTTCCGGCATCTGTTCAAAAAGGAGATGCGCATATCCTTCAAGGAGTATCTTACCCATCTGCGCCTGACCAACGCGCGCATGCTGCTGCTCAACTCCTCGCTGAGCATCGGCAGCGTCATTGAGGAAGTGGGCTATTCCAACATCAGCCAGTTTTACCGGATCTTTCGCCAGTACTATCACATGACGCCGGCCCAGTACCGCAAAATGCAGCTCCGTTCCCCCATGGAGCAGCCCGACGAAGAGGACTGATTCCCTTTGCCGGCAGACGAAAACCCCCGCATTCAGGTAGCGGCCTGAACGCGGGGGTTTTCCATGGTTGCCTTAAGTGCGCCGGCTTTCCTCCGTCACCGCGCCAGCGGCAGCTTCACCACCTCGCCGGTGGCGGCGCTCAAATCCGCAGCAAAGACGATTTCCTGGGTCTTGACGGCGTCGGACAGCGGGCAGTCCGTCTCGCGGTCGTTGATGATGCAGTCCATAAAGTGTGCGACTTCCTCCGGGAAGGGATGATGCTTCACGTCGCCGCTGTTGGGCGTGAGCACGGGCAGCTCCATGTAGTCGCGCTGCTCGGGGATCATGCCGGGCGACCAGAGCTTTTCGTTCCACAGCGTGCCCTTGTCTCCGCACAGATGCACGTTGAACACATAGGGGCTGATGAAGTCATAGCTGGAGCCAACCTTGCCCACGGCGCCGTTTCTGAACTTGAGAATGATGGAAATCGTTCCGTCAAACTCCAGGTCGTCGCGCAGCTTGCTGCTCTGGGCGTAGACGGACACCACCTCGTCCTGCATAAACCAGCGCATGGCGTCCACCGCATGGCAGCCACCCGCCAGCAGGGAGCTGCCGCCCACGCTCTTTTTGCAGGTCCACTCGTAGCAGGGGATATCGCTCATCACGCGATGGAAGTAGTCCGTTTCCGCATAGAAGAGGTTGCCGATAAAATCCTTTTGCAGCTTCTTGGCGGTCATGAACAGCGGGTTGTAGTGAAGCACGTATCCCACCAGCGTCTTGACGCCCGCCTTGGTCACGGCCGCATCCATCTTGAGCGTATCCTCCCAGGACAGAGCCACGGGCTTTTCAATCAGGATGTGCTTGCCCGCTTCGGCCGCCTTGATGGTCTGCTCGCAGTGCATGTCGTTGGGCGTGCAGATGCAGACGATATCCACATTGGGGTCCTTGAGCGCCTCGTCATAGCTGGTATAGATCTTGCAACGCTCTCCCAGATGATACTCGTCCGCCTTGGCGCGCCCTCTTTCATACGAACGCGAAACAATCGCCACGACCTGCGAATGCTCGTTCATTTCAAACGCGCGGATGTGCTCGCCCGATACCCAGCCAGTGCCCACGATCATAACGCCATACTTTTTCATGTTTATCCCTCCATTATGATTTCAGCAGATCTTTCAAAGTGCCAAGTGCGTATGCCAGCGTGTTTTCCACCAGATAATGCGCCGGGGGCGTAAGCTCCACCACCAGGTCTCCGTCGTACCCGATTTCACGGATGGCCTCGATCACGGCGGGATAGTTCACATCGCCGTCCAGCAAATTGGTAAAGGCGTTGATATTGTCCAGGGACATGCGGTAGTCCTTGCAGTGGAAGCTCAAAATGCGCTTGCCAAGCGTGCGGATCCACTGCTCAGGGCTGCCGAACCGGCGCGCGTTGGCGATGTCGAAGTAGATGCCCACATTTTTCATGCCCGTTTCATCCACAAAGCGGTTCATCTCCAGCGGGCTGTAGAGCATGCCGTTCCATACATTCTCAATGCCGATGCCGATATGCGGCGCATGCTGCGCCAGCCGGGCCACGCGCTGCTGCGCCAGATCGTATCCTTCCTCATAGCGCATGTCGGGCGTCAGCATGCCGGCGATGACCAGCACATTTTTCGCGCCGAGCACATCCGCCGCGTCCAGCATTCGCTTGACGGCATCCATGCTTTTTTCGGCCACAGCCGGGTCGCGCGCCGTGAGCGGATAGATGGAAAAGCTCACGATGCCCCCGACGCTGCCGATGCGGACGCCCGCATCCTGCGCGATCCGTCCCAGCTCGCGGATATCCTCGCGGGTGGAATGGATATTGAGCAGGCGGTTATGGTAGGAGCTGATATCCAGCGCGTCGGTCACGCCGCCGCCAGGCTGCGCGGCGTCGGCGGCGGTCAGGCAGACCTCGATGCTGTCAAAGCCCAGACGCCGTGCAGCGAGCACCGCGTCCTTGACGTCATACGTCATGGGAAAGCAGAACTGGTTCACGCCGATGTTCATCTTTTTCGCCTCCTTCAGTCCTTTTTCATCAGGCTCTGGAAAGCGACCACCGCGAAGATGATCACGCCCTGAACGATGAGCTTGCCCACCTCGCTCATGCCCACCATGGTGAGAATCGCCATGAGGAACATCATGAAGAAGGCGCCCAGCACCACGCCCCATACGCCACCGCGGCCGCCCTCGATGGCGTTGCCGCCGATGAGCACGCTGGCCAGCGAGTTCATCACATAATCGCCGCCGACCGTCAGCGAGGTGATGTTGAGATAGCCCGACAGGATAATGCCCGCCAGCATGGACATAAGCGCTGAAAACACATACGCGCCCGCCACCACAAGCCTGTTGGAGATGCCGCTGAGGCGCGCAGCCTGCGCGTTTCCACCCACAGCGTACAATTTGCGTCCCAGGGTGGTGTAGCGAATCACCACCCACATCACCAGCGCCAGCGCCAGCCAGATGACCGTGGAATAGGGCACCTGTCCCAGATGGCCCGTGCCCAGCGTCCGGATGGCGGGAGCGGCGCTGCCCGTCGGCGCGCCCTGGGTGTAGACGTAGCATACGCCTTCCAGAATGGTCATGGTGCACAACGTCATGACGAACGGCGCGATCTTGAGCACCAGCACGCCCACGGCGTTCGCCGCACCGATGGCCAGCGCAATGAGCAGGCATACGACCAGGCCCTTGCCCACCAGCTTGTCCACCATCAAATCCTTAAAGATTTCCTCAAAGCCTTCGCCCAGCGCCACGGAAACCATGCCGTATTCTTTCAACTCGCTTTCACGCTTGGCCATGCGCTCGCGGAATTCTTCCAGCATGTTATCGATTTTGATGGAATCCAGTTCGCCCAGTTCCAGCGCCATTTGCAGCGCGCGGCCCGGGTCGTTGGTGTGCACGTGCACCTTCACGATGCTCATGTCGCTCACTACCACCACGCAATCGCCGATGCGTTCCAGCCGCTCGCGCAGGCGAGTGACGTCGCTCTCCTTCATGTCCGGCTTGGGGTGGGATACGAGGAATTCCGTGCAATAGGCGAAATGGATTTCTTCCAGGGATTCATGGTCGTCCACAAATTCGCCGCCCACCGCCGCACCGCCCGCGGCCGCCTCGTCTTCCACGGGCTTGCCGGTGAGCGCGGCGAAAAAGCCGGCGTAAATGGTCATCAAGCCCTTGCCGCCGAATCCACCACGCCCGCGGACTTGAGCACGGGGAGCATATCGGGCGTCTTTTTCAAAATGGCGTTGCCCGACGCGAGGAGCGCGCTGAACAAATCCACCATATCGTCGGTTTTTTGCACCTCGCGATTGATGTCGTCCGCCGTAACGCGCGCCACGGTGAGGATCGTGCCCTCTTTGGGCTTCATAATTGCCTTATAGGCCATCTCCGCGCCCGAGCGCAGCGCCTTGGCGAACAGATAGGCGTCCATTTCCTCCGCGCCTTCCAGGCCCTTGGCAAAGCCGCGCAAAATCTGGCTGAGGATCACGCCCGAATTGCCGCGCGCGCCGCGCAGCGCGCCCTTGGCCGCGCAATTCGCCACTTCGTACACGCTGGGGAACGTGCGGTCGCGCAGGTCTTTCACGGCGGAATTCATGGTTTGGCACATATTGGTTCCCGTATCGCCATCCGGCACGGGGAACACGTTCAGCGCGTCGACGCTTTCACGGTTGGCGTTGATGTTCGCAGCGCCGGAAAGGAACATCTCTTTCAGCATCAGCCCGTCTATCGTTTTCATTTCGTCCTCCGAAATTGCGCGTTTATACGCGGATATCCTCGATCGAAACGTTGACCCGGCTGACCGTTACGCCCGTCAGATGCTCGATCTTGTATTTCACTTG
>USFL01000009.1 GCA_900553905.1 uncultured Eubacteriales bacterium
AAATACCTGCGTGCCCTCCGCCAGCGCCATGGCGGCGGAAAGCCGCCCGTCCAGCGTGGGCGCGCGGCGATGAGACCCGTCAGTCAAGGTAATCCTTGAGTTTTTTGGAGCGGCTGGGGTGGCGCAGTTTGCGCAGCGCCTTGGCTTCAATCTGGCGGATGCGCTCGCGGGTCACCTTGAACTCGCGGCCCACTTCCTCCAAAGTGCGCTGGTGGCCGTCGTCCAGGCCAAAGCGCAGGCGAAGCACCTTTTCCTCACGCGGGGTGAGCGTGTCCAGCACGTCCAGCAGCTGCTCCTTCATCAAGGTGAAGCTGGCGGCCTCGGCGGGCGCGGGCGCATCGTCGTCGGGGATGAAGTCGCCCAGGTGGCTGTCCTCCTCCTCGCCGATGGGGGTTTCCAGCGAGACGGGCTCCTGCGCGATCTTGATGATCTCGCGCACCTTGTTTTCGCTGATGTTCATCACCTTGGCGATCTCGTCGGGCGTGGGCTCGCGGCCGTATTCCTGCAAGAGCTGACGGGATACGCGGATGAGCTTGTTGATGGTTTCCACCATGTGCACGGGAATGCGGATGGTGCGGGCCTGGTCCGCGATGGCGCGGGTGATGGCCTGCCGGATCCACCAGGTGGCATAGGTGGAGAACTTGTAGCCCTTGCGGTAGTCGAACTTGTCCACCGCCTTGATCAGGCCCAGGTTGCCCTCCTGAATGAGATCCAGGAACAGCATACCGCGGCCCACATAGCGCTTGGCGATGGAAACCACCAGGCGCAGGTTGGCTTCGGTCAGCTTTTGCTTGGCCTCCTCGTCGCCCTGCTCCATGCGCTGGGCGATGTCGATTTCCTCCTCGGCCGTCAAAAGAGGGACCTTGCCGATCTCCTTGAGGTACATGCGCACGGGGTCGTCGATGCTGATGCCCTCCGGCACGCTCAAGTCAATCTGCTCCGGCTCGATCAGCTCTTCAGGAGGAACGGGATCAAACTCCGCCACTACGTCCACGCCCATGCTTTCGAGCGTTTCGTAGATCTTGTTCATCTGGTCGGCGTCGATCTCCATCTCCATGAGCTGGTTGGCGACCTCGTCGCGGGTTACGGTGCCCTTGTTCTTGGCGTCCTCGTATAGTTCGTTGAGCTTCACTTTGATCGCTTCAGGCGACTGATTCTGACTCAACTTCATCACTCCTTCATCGTGCGCGGGGGGGAAAAAATCATTTCAGGTCAAGCAGCTGTTGCGTGAGGGCGATAGCGCGCTGCGTTTCACGCTCGCGCTCCTCGCCGGTCAAGGTGGGCAAATGTTGCTGAATCTGGTCCAGGGCCCGTTCCAAACGCTGCCTGCGCAGCTTTTTGAGGCAATCCTGAGCCATATGCATCAGGCCGTCGTCGTCCAGGTCTGTATCCACGCTCAGGATGTCGCCGATCACGGCGCGGCCCTGATCGTCGGTCTGGCGCTCCATGAGCGACGCGGCGCTTTCGCCCGCCAGCAGCCCCTCGCATAAAGAACGCAGCAGCGGGTCCTCAAAATCCTCCGGCGATACGCTGCCTTTTGGCAATCGGCCAGTCGCCAGCACCGCCAGCAGCGTGCGCGCGGTCCAATCCACCTGCGAGACCTCCCGCGCCTTCTGGCGAAAGCCCTCGCGCCTGGGAGCCGCAACGGGTTTGGGCGTCGGGGAAGCGCCTACCTGCTGAAGCAGTACCTCTCTGGAAAAGCCGGTTTCTACCGAAAGATGGCGCAGATGGTTTTCCAGCTCGACCGGCTCCTTCACGTCGCGCAGAATGGCGGCGCAGGCCTTGGCGTATTCGGTGCGGCCTTCCTCGGTGCTTACGTCATGCCGTTCCTTCTCTCTTCGCATGCGGTAGGTCACGGCGGAAATGGGCTTGAGCGCCTGGAAGGCTTCCAGCCCCTCCTGGCGGATGAACTCGTCCGGGTCCAGCCCGCCGGGGAAATCCAGCACGCGCACGGGCACGTTTTCGGCCTCCAGCACTTCCAGCCCACGCAGAATGGCCTTCTGGCCCGCGCGGTCGCCGTCGTAGGCGATGTGCACCTCCGGCGCATAGCGGTGCAGAAGCCTCGCCTGCTCGGAGGTAAGCGCCGTGCCCAGCGTGGCCGCCACGCCCTCCACCCCGAATTGGGAGAGCGCCACCACATCCATGTACCCCTCCACCAGAATGACCCGGCTAAGGTTCCTGGCCTTGCGGAGCAGATTGGCCGCGAACACGGTGTAGCGCTTGTTGAAGGCCGGCGTATCGGAGGTGTTGAGGTACTTGGGCATCGCATCGCCCATGGCGCGTCCGCCGAAGCCCAGCACGTTTCCGTACGCGTCGATGATGGGGAACATGGCGCGGTTTCGGAACATGTCGAAGGCGCGTCCCTCGCGACGGAGCATCAGGCCGGCCTGAACGAGCTCCTCCTCGGTGAAGCCCTCCTCCATCAGCCGCCGGCCGACCTGCGCCGAGGAAGGGGCGGCGCCGATGCCGAAGCGGCGGATGACCGCATCCGACAGCCCGCGCTGCTGAAGGTAATGAAGAATGCCGGCTCCCTCCGACTGCCAGAGCAGCTGGTGGTACATCCGTGCGGCCGTGCGGTTGGCCAGGTAGATGCGCTCCTTGAGCGTTCGGCGCTTTTCATAGGCCGGGTCGTTTTGCATCTCCGGCAGGGGCATGTGAAGCTGCTCGGCCAGGAAAGCCACCGCCTCCGGGAAGGACAGGCGCTCAATGTCCATCACGAACTGGATGACGCTGCCGCCGGCCTTGCAGCCGAAGCAGTGATACACCTGCTTTTGCTCGTCCACGGAAAAGGAGGGCGCCGTTTCGTTGTGAAACGGGCACAGACCAACATATCTATGCCCGTTCTTCTTCAGCGTCACATACGAGCCGATCACCTTGACGATGTCGGCGCGCGCCCTGAGCTCGTCCAACCATTGCGGGGGGTACCTTCCGGCCATGTATTCCTTCACCCACTCCTATTCATTCGCCGCCACGGGTGAGATTCCTGCCAAACGTTCAACAATTTCCGACAATTCCTGACCTTGACACGTTACCGGCGGCCAAAGGCGCCCGGCACAAAAATCTCCGAAAACTGGTCGATGGCGTAGCGGTCCGTCATGCAGGCGATGAAATCGCACACGGCGCGTTCGGCGCCCTCGGTGAAGTTGATCTCCAGGTATTCGGCCGGCAGCTGCTCCGGATGCGCCAGATAGTGCTCATAGAGCGCCGTGAGGATATAGTCGCAGCGGGCCTCCTCCTTTTTGCGCCATTCGTCGTGGTATACATATTCAAACAGAAAGGCACGCAGCTCGTCGCTGGCCTGCTGCACCTCCGCGGACATCCTGACAAACGGCTGGTCCGCCGAGGTGGTCACGATGTCGCGGATCATGGTGTCGATGCGCTCCCCATGCGTCTCGCCCAGCACGCTCAGGCACCGGCGCGGCAGCTCGAAGGGCTTGAGGATGCCGCCGCGGATGGCGTCGTCAATGTCATGGTTGATGTAGGCGATGCGGTCGGCGCGGCGCACGCACCAGCCCTCCAGCGTCTTTGGCTCGTTCTGCCCGGAATGGTTGAGAATTCCGTCCAGCGTTTCCCGGCACAGGTTGAGCCCTGCGCCGTCATTTTCCAGCCGCTCGGCCACACGCAGGCTCTGCTCGTTGTGGCGGAAGCCGCCGGGCAGCAGGCGGTTGAGCGTGCTTTCACCGATGTGCCCAAAAGGCGTGTGGCCCAGGTCATGCCCCAAGGCGGCGGCTTCGGTCAGATCCTCGTTGAGGCGCAGGCTGCGCGCCAGCGTGCGCGCCACCTGGGAGACCTCCAGCGTATGGGTCAGGCGGGTGCGGTAATGGTCGCCCATGGGGGTGAGGAACACCTGCGTCTTGTATTTCAGGCGGCGAAAGCTCTTGCAGTGGATGATGCGGTCGCGGTCGCGCTGGTAGCAGGTGCGCAGGTCGCAGACGGAAATGGGATGGGCGCGCCCGGCGCTTCGGGAGGACAGGGCGGCGTAAGGGGACAGGCGGGCCTGTTCGTCCTGCTCCTGCCGCTCGCGGATGGTCATGCCGTTTCCTCCTCTCGTCTTTCGTAAAATCTGGAATCATGATGTAATATACGGGATTCGCCGCCCGGACTCCTGCTTTGTCCTTGACCTGACCGCACGAAAACGCTATGATAGGTGAGATAAAACAGGAGCAACCTTGTTTTGAGGGAAGGTATCATATGGCGTATCAGGCATTGTACCGCAAATGGCGGCCCCAGACCTTTGAGCAGGTGCTGGGACAGACGGCGACGGTCAAAACCCTCCGGCGGCAGATCGAGGACGGGCGCATCGCGCACGCCTATCTGTTCTGCGGCTGCCGTGGCACGGGCAAAACCACCATGGCAAAGCTCATGAGCCGCGCCATCAACTGCCTCAATCCCAGCCACGGCGACCCCTGCGGCCAGTGCGAGGCCTGCCGCGCCATCATGAGCGAAACCACCATGGACGTGCTGGAGCTGGACGCCGCCAGCAACAACAGCGTCGATAACATCCGCGAGCTGCTGGAGCAGGTGCGTTACCCCGCGCAGCTGGGCCGCTACAAGGTGTACATCATCGACGAGGTCCACATGCTCTCCACCGCGGCCTTCAACGCGCTGCTCAAAACGCTGGAAGAGCCGCCCGCGCACGTGGTGTTTATCCTGGCCACCACCGAGCCGCAGAAGCTGCCCGCCACCATCCTCTCCCGCGTGCAGCGCTATGATTTTGGCCGCATCCCCTCCTCGCTGATGGTCGGCCGCATGCGCGAGGCGCTGGACGACCTGGGCGTGGAGGCCGAGGAGGAGGCCCTGCGCATGGTGGCGCGCGCCGCCGAGGGCGCGATGCGCGACGCCTTCAGCATTCTGGACATGTGCGTGGCAGGCGCGGAGGATGGGAAAATCACCGCCGCGCTCACGCGCGATCTGCTGGGCGCCAGCGACCGGGAATTTCTCTTCAGCTTTTTCGACCTCCTTTCCAGTCGGGACGAGGGCGGCGTGATGCGGAAGGTGGACGAGCTCATGCGCTCCGGCCGGGAGCCGCAGGCGTTCCTGCGCGAGGTGAGCGCGCATTGCCGCGCGCTGCTCACCGTCAAGGCCGTGAGCCGGGACGCCGCTTCCATCCTGGACGTGACCGAGGAGGACGAGGCGCGTTACCGCGCGCAGGCGGAAGGCATGTCGCAGGGGCGGCTGTTGCGCATGCTGGATCTGTTCATGCGCGCCGAAGGCGAGCTGCGCTTTGCCTCCACGCCCCGTATCGGGCTGGAGAGCGCCGCGCTGCACGCCTGTGAGCCGGCGTCCGGCGAGGACGCCGCGGCGCTGGCAGAGCGCGTGGAGGAGCTGGAAGCCAAGCTGGCGCGGCTGGAAAATGATCTGCAAAGCGGAAAGCTGGTTCCGGCCGCTGCCCCGTCCGCCGCGCCCGCTTCCGGCGGCGACGCGCCGGCAAAGGCCGAAGCCCCCGCGGCAAAGCCCGCTGCCAAGATCGCCCCGGTCCCCAAGCCTGCGCCCGTTTCGGGAGATGCGAAAGCCATTTGGGACAAGGCCCTGCAGGACCTGGCCAAGAACGAGCCGCCGCTCTACGGCCTGCTTCGCAAGGAGCGCTTCATCGGGGCCAAGGGGACGGTCTATCAGGTGCTCATCCCCGCCAGCAAGAAGGAGTTCAGCTATGTGCGCCTCAACCAGCAGGCGCGACGTGACCGCATCGCGAAGGCATTGAGCGACGCGGCGGGCATGCCGCTCACCTTTGAGGCGGTTCTGGAACAGAACGCGGAGGAAAAGCGCATGGAGAGCGTGCGGGACGAGGCGCAGCGCACCCTGATCGAGGCTTTTGGCCGTGACCTTGTGCAGATCGACGAAGGGGAGAAACCGTGAAGAAATCCTTTCAGCAGGCGCGCCGCCGCGCGGCGGAGGGCGTTGTCTACAAGCATGACCTGGGCCAGCACTTCCTCTATGACGAGGCGCTGCTGCGCTCGCTGGTAGCGGCCACGGGTGTCAGCCGGGAGGACGGGGTGCTGGAGATCGGACCCGGCGCGGGTACGCTGACCCGGTGCCTGTGCGAGGCGGCGGGCCGCGTGGTGGCCGTGGAGGTGGACCGTGATGTGCTGCTCTTCCTGCGCGCGGCCACCGGCGCTTTCGACAACCTGACCATCATTGAGGGCGACGTGCGCCGGCTGGAACTCGCCGAAATCTGCCGGCCGCTGGGCGAAGGGTTCTTCGTGATCGCCAACATTCCTTACAACATCACCACCCCCATCCTGGACCTGCTTTGGGAAAGCCGTCTGCCCATCCGGCAGATCTCCGTCATGGTGCAAAAGGAGGTCGCGGACAAGCTGCTTGCCGCGCCTTCCACGTCCGCCTATGGCCTGACCAGCGTGCGTTGCCAGTACCTGACGATCCCGCGGCTGGTGCAGGTGGTGCCGGCGGAATGCTTTACGCCGCCGCCCAAGGTGGATAGCGCCTTTGTGCGCATGGAGATGCGCGCGCAGCCGCCCGCGCCCGTCGCGGATGAAGCGCTTTTGTGGCGCATGGTGCGGGCCGGCTTTTCCCTGCGCCGCAAAACGCTGACCAATGCGCTCAAGGGTGTGGTGGAGGGCGAAGCGCTGCGCGCGGCGTTAAGGTCCCTGGGGCTTGCGGAAACCGTGCGGGGCGAGGCCCTGGGCGTGGAGGCATGGATCGCCCTGGCCAACGCATGCGCACGGGGATAAAGCGTGTTATTCATGCTGCGCCGTCCGCAGGGAACGCAGTTTGCAGGCGGCAAACAGCAGAAGGCACACCGCCGCCGGGACGGGGTAGAAGCGCTGCCCCGTCACCAGCGCCAGCGCGCTCATGCCCATGCCGTACCAGAAATAGCGCCTTGCGCGCGAGGGAGCCAGCACCAGGTCCGCCCAGTTCTTTGGACTGGCGCGGGCCTTTTTTCTTTTTCCCAGGCGGCTCAGGTCCTCGTCGGTGGCAGGGCTGCACAGGCCCGCCAGGTCGATCATCTCCTGACGGTCGATCACGCGGATGGGCGGGTCAAACCCGGCGGCATAGGCCAGCGCCTCGGGCATGGCCGGGGCGGTCAGGCACAGAATCAGGCTTTCCGCCTTCTGGGCGCGCATCTCCCGCGCCGCCTCCACCACCTGCTGCACCGTGACCGGCACGCTTTCATGCTGGGCGATCAGCTTGATCAGCACGGGCCTGTCCTCCAGCGTGCCGGTCACGCCCCACTCCAACGCACGCTGCATCTGCACCGGCGCGCGCGGCGCAATCCACAGCGCCGCCTGAAAGGCCGCGTGCCGCGGCGGCATCAGAAGCAGCCGCCCCAGCGCCAGCTCGCCGCCGATGATGCGCCGCATCTGCTTTTCACGCCGGAGCATGCTCTTTTTGCCGAACTGCCGGGCGCACAGCCACAGCAGTCCCCCGAAGGCGACGCCCGCCGTCAGCGCGGTCAGGCGCATGCCCCACAGGTACACAAACCACCCTATGCCCAGGCCGCAGGTGATCATCACACGCAGCACACGGTCCGATACGCTCGCCAGCGGCGTCCTGGGTTTGTACTTCTGCATGCGCGTCCCTCCCCGCAAGCTCCGAATGCGTTCCCTGCGGGAAAGTATTCCCTTTTTTTCCTATCTTAACAGCATAAATCAAAGAACGCAAAAACGGCTGCAACGCGCCGCCGCCCATCGAATCGAACGGGCGGCGGAAAGACGGCGCAACTTTTGTATTGACGGGCCTTGACCGCTTTTGTATACTTATACCAGACAGGAGCGAACCGGAACAAAACGGCACAGGGCGATTCAGGCGCATGCGCAGCAGGCGTCCGGATAAACCGCCTGGCCGGATAGGGGAGGATACGTCGATGAATCCAAAGGAACTGTGCTCCATGGTGGATCATACGCTGCTCAAGCAGACCGCGACCTGGGAGGAAATTCAAAAGCTGTGCGACGAGGCTATCGCCTACGGCACTGCGTCGGTGTGCATCCCGCCCTGCTACGTGGCCAAGGCGCACCAGTACGTGCAGGGCAGAATGACCATCTGCACCGTGGTGGGCTTCCCCAACGGCAACATGACCCCTGCGGCCAAGGAGTTCGAAACCCGCGAAGCCCTCGCAAACGGCGCGGAGGAGATCGACATGGTCATCAACATCGGCATGCTCAAGGCCGGCGATCTTTCCTATGTGGCCGATGAGATCCACCGTCTGAAAGCCGCGGTGGGCGAGAAGGTGCTCAAGGTCATCATTGAGACCTGCCTGCTGACCGACGAGGAAAAAATCGCCATGTGCAAGGTGGTTACGGATACCGGCGCCGATTTTATCAAAACGTCCACCGGCTTCTCCACTGCGGGCGCGACCTTTGCCGATATCGAACTCTTTGCCAAGCATGTGGGTCCCAATGTGAAAATCAAGGCCGCAGGCGGCATTTCCACCCTGGAGGATGCGGAGCGCTTTGTGGCGCTGGGCGCCAGCCGCCTGGGTACCAGCCGGATCATCAAGCTGCTTAAGGCCGGCAAATAAAAAGGCAAAGCAAAAAAAGCGGCGGATTTCCGCTCATCAATGCAAGGAGGCATGGATTCTATGTTGCGTGGCATTCCTGACATCATCGGTTCCGATCTTCTCAAGGCGCTGGCGGACACCGGGCATGGCGACCTGATCGCCATCGTGGATCATTTCTATCCGCCCATCACCAAGGCGCCCAAGGCCGTGAGCATCCAGGCCAAGGGCTGCGGCGTGGCGCAGATGCTGGACGCCATCCTCAAGCTGGTGCCTCTGGATGTGGATTTTGAGAAACAACCCATCCAGTACATGATTCCGGATGCGGACTCCGGCATGGTCGTGGAGAGCTCGCCCGTTTGGGACGGCGTGAAGGAAGTCGTGGCCAAACACGGCTATGACGTGAGCTGCGTGGGCGAAATCGAGCGCACCAGGTTCTATGAAAAGGCGGGGCGGGCCTATGTGACCGTGTGCACCAGCGAAACCAAGCCCTTCGGCTGTGTTATCCTTCAAAAGGGCGTGATGTAACGCGCCTCAATCCCATAGCAGAAAGCGGCGGACAGGGTCGTGCCCGCCGCCTTTTGTCATGGGCGCTTGGAGGCGTTTTCGCCCGCGAAACGGTCGCATGTTCCGCCAGAAGGGATTTTGGTATGGTCAGCGGTGGGTTTTTCCTGTATAATGAGTGCGTAGGGTTTCACTCTGAAGGGAGGCGCAGCCGTGCCAAAGGAGCGCATCGGCATCATGGGCGGGAGCTTCAATCCCATCCATGACAGGCATATCGAAATCGCCGCCTGCGCAAAGCGGGAACAAAAGCTGGATCGCGTGATTTTCCTGCCTGCCGGAAATCCGCCGCACAAGCATGACGGGCTGGCGGACGCGGAATACAGGTATGAAATGACTCGTCTTGCAGTGAGCGGCATACCGGGATTTACCGCCTCGCGCATGGAAATTGACCGCGAAGGCGTAACCTATACGGTGGATACGTTGACCAGGCTGCAAAAGCAAATGCCGGGTGCGGAGCTGTACTACCTCATCGGGGAGGATACGCTCTTTGACCTGCGCAACTGGCGCAGGCCGGAGAAGGTGTTCACCCTGTGCCGCTTTTTGGTGTGCAGCCGGGAAACCGGCGGGCTGGCGCTGCATCCGGAGGTTCGCGCGCTGGAGGAGCGTGGGGCGAGGTTTGCGTTTTTGTCCCTGCCGCCGGACGCTGAATCGGCCACGGCCATCCGTGAGGCGCTGTCGCACGGGGAAACGCCCCATGGCGTTCGGCCGCAGGTGCTGGAATACATCCGCATCATGGGTCTGTATGGTTGCCGTGAAAGTCCGCGTGGCGCGGCGGCGTACTATCCGCGCCTGCGCCAGCTGCTGACGGACAAGCGACTTGTGCATTCCCTGCTGGTGGCCGCCACCGCGCGGGAGCTCGCGCGCCTGCATGGCATGAACGTGGACCAGGCCGCCATGGCCGGGCTGATGCACGACTGCGCCAAGTGCATGCCGCTGGCCCAGCAGCAGCGCATCGCACGGGAAAGCCGCCTGCTGCTGGACAAGGAAACCCTGCAGAGCGAAAACCTGCTGCACGGCCCGGTGGGCGCTGTGGTGGCCGAGCGGGAGTTCGGCGTGCGCGACCCCAACGTGCTGTCCGCCATTCGCTGCCATACGACCGGCAAGGTGGGCATGCTTCCCCTGGACATGATCGTCTACCTGGCCGACAAGATCGAACCCTCGCGCCGCAGCTACCCGGCGCTGGAAAAGGTGCGCGAACTGGCGCAAAGCGACCTGGTGGCGGCCATGCGCTATTCGCTGGAAAGCACGCTGGCCTATGTGCGCTCGCAGAAGACCACGCCTCATCCGGCCACGCAGCGCGTGGCCGACTGGTTGGCGCGCCTCGCCCCGGCGGAAGCGACCCGGCCGGTCAGATCATAACATCAAAGGAGCGAAACGCATGAACGAAATGATCCAGAAGATTGCCGCGACTCTTTATGACAAAAAGGCGCAGGATATTGTAGCGCTGGATGTGTCCGGCATGACGGTCATCACCGACGCCATGGTGATCGCCAGCGGCCGCAGCGCCCTGCAGGTCAAGACGCTGGCCGATGAGGTGGAGGACCGCCTGGGAGAAGCAGGCGTCTATCCGCTTCGCAAGGAGGGCCAGCAGGAGGGCCGCTGGGTGGTGCTGGATTACGGCACGGTGCTGGTGCACATCTTCCATATGGAGGAACGTGAGTTTTACCGCCTGGACAAGCTCTGGGAGGCTGACAACAACCGTATCGCCTTGCCCTTTGAGGAGTCGGAAGAGGGCTGATTCCGCTTTTCGGCAAGCCTTCAGCGCTTGTTCATGCGCCGTTCACCTGCAGGGCTTACCTTGATAACGGCGCGATGCACCAAAGCAGAGGAGGTTGCAAGATGAACGGAAGGCGCGTGATTGTGACGGCGGCCGCGGCGCTGGCGACGGCTGCCCTTGCGCTGGGCCTCTGGACGCTGTTGGAGGGCCGGGCGGATATCGCCGGCCAGACGGTGCTTGGAGAAGGCGCGCTGGATATGGTGCTGATTGACATCGAGGATCAGGATGCCGCCGCGCACTACCATGTGAATGCGCTGGGCGTATATGTGCTGGCGGTCGATCAGGCCAGCGAGGCTTATGCGGCGGGCGTCAGGTCAGGCGATCGCATTGTGAGCGCCAACGGCGTGCCGGTCACGTCCACCGGAGAGTTTGGCCTGCTGCGCGCGGAGCTGGAGCCGTCCGCCTCGTTGGAAATGGTGCTGGAGCGCAGCCAGGGTGAAGAGAGCCTGACGGTCACGCTGGTGGAAGGCGCGCAGCCGAAGGTTTCCAGGCAGGAAGAATGAAACGGGGTGGATGAGGGATGAAGCTGCTGGTCGTGGACGACGAAAAGATGATCCGCCAGCTGATCGCCAAGTATGCCGTGTTTGACGGCTATGAGGTGGCGGAGGCGGAAAACGGGATGCAGGCCGTGGAGATGGCGCGCGCGGGCGGCTATGGCCTGATCGTGATGGATATCATGATGCCGGAGCTGGACGGCTTTTCGGCCGCCAGGGAAATCCGCAAGACCAGCGACGTCCCCATCATCTTCCTCTCCGCCAGAGGCGAGGAATACGACCGGATTCACGGCTTTGAGCTGGGCGTGGATGATTACGTGGTCAAGCCCTTCTCTCCGCGCGAGCTGATGATGCGCGTGGGCGCGGTGCTCCGGCGCGCGCAGGCGCCCGGCTCCGCGGACAATGCCCATGAGACCGTGAGCATCGGAAACATGCTGGTGGATTTTACCGCCCGCCAGGTAACCATCGACGGTGTGGAGGTGGAGCTGTCGCCCAAGGAGTATGACCTGCTGTTCTTTATGGTGCGCAACCGCGGTATTGCCCTTACGCGCGACCGGCTGATCAGCGAGGTCTGGGGCTATGACTTCTTCGGCGACGACCGCACGCTCGATACGCACATCAAGCTGCTGCGCAAGCAGCTGGGCGATTATGCGCGCTATATCACCACGCTTAGAGGGGTGGGGTACCGCTTTGAAAAGGAATGAGACGCCGGCGGCGCTGCCGGCGGTCAGGCGTCCCTCGCTGTGGGGGCGCTTTTTGCGCTTCAAGCAGTCCATGGGCGTGCGCACCCGCATCTTTTTGTATTTTTTGGCCTTTACGGCGCTGCTTCTGATGCTGCTGTGGCTGTTTCAGATCGTGCTGCTGGATGATTTTTACCGCCTGCAAAAGACAGATATGCTCAAATCCTCCTCCGAAAGCATCGTGCAGAACATCAACAATGAAAACCTGGACGCGCTGGTGGACCGCATCGCCGAGGAGAACAACGTATGCATCCTTGTGACTTCCGAAAAGATGGAGGAGTTGGCCTCGGCGGATATCTCGCCCGGCTGCATCGTGCACCACATGAATCCGCGCGACTTGCAGCAGATCGCCAATAGCCTTGAGGACGACGGCGTGACGGTGAGCACCTTTCCGATGCAGAACTTCCGAAACCGGATGTATGACGAAAAGAAGTTTCTGGGGCGTGTTCCGCCCAGCGATGATGGAGAAACGCGCAGCATGATGACCGTCCAGCGGGCCGCGATGGCCGACGGCACCATGGCCTATGTATTTCTCAACACCATGGTCACGCCCGTCACCGCAACGGTCCAGACCATCCGCAACGAGCTGTATGTGATCACGGCAATTCTGATTTTGCTGTCTTTTCTGATTTCGCTGGTGCTGTCGCGGCGCATCACCCAGCCGCTGGTGGAGGCTACCCAGGCGGCGGGAGCCCTCAGCCGGGGCGAATACACCCCCGTGCAGAACGTTGGCTACCGTGAGATCGCCCAGCTCAACGCCCAGCTGACGCAGACCGCGCGCGACCTGAGGCGCGTGGAGGAGATGCAGCAGGAGCTCATCGCCAACATCAGCCACGACCTGCGCACCCCGCTGACGTTGATCGAGGGATATGCCGAGGTGATGCGCGATCTGCCGGGCGAAAACACGCCGGAGAACATGCAGGTGATCATCGACGAAACCAAGCGCTTGAGCACGCTGGTCAACGCCGTGCTGGAATTGAGCAAGGCGCGCAGCAGCACGGGCGGGGGCGAGGCGAAGCGCTTTGACCTGACGCAGACGGTGCGGGGCATCATGACCCGATATGCCAAGCTGACGGAGCAGGACGGCTACCACATTCTTTTTGAGCCGGAAGGCGAGGCCTGGGTGATCGCCGACGAGGTACAGGCCCAGCAGGTGGTCTATAACCTGATCAACAACGCGCTGACCTATACCGGCGAGGACAAGCGGGTCATCATCTCCCAGCGCATAGGCGAGGACAAGGTGCGCATTGCCGTCAGCGACACGGGCGAGGGTATCGCCCCGGAGGATCTGCCCTACATCTGGAGCCGCTACTACCGCGGCGGCAAACCCCACAAGCGCGCCGCCGTGGGCAGCGGGCTGGGGCTGAACATCGTCAAGGGGATTCTGGACCGCTACGGGCTGTCCTACGGTGTGGAAAGCACGCCGGGGCAGGGGAGCACCTTCTGGTTTGAGATGCCTCTGACCTCTGAAACGGACGAAAAGGCGTAACAAAACGGGGCGAAGGATAGTCTACCCTTCGCCCCGTTTTTGTTTGCCAGCGGACTACCACTGCCAAACGGACGCAAAAATAATGCAAAGCAGCATCAGTCCGGCCAGTGAAAGGCTGACGATGCGCACCATCGACGCCCTTGTATCTCTTTTGCGTTTTGCCTGCGCAGCCATGGCGTTCCCTCCCGTGTTGTCGCTACGCCGGGAGTATACCACAATCGCGGCCGCGGGGCAAGGCCGTGGGGGAGGCGCGGCGCAAATTTACTGAAAGTTCACATAACGACCGGATTTTGGTCGGATGCGTGCCTTGCAACTTCCGCGTGGGGGATGTATAATGCTTAAGTATATTGCGGAGGTGTGCGCCATGGAGGAGATCCGTTTGGGGGACCGGGTGAGGATGCGGAAAACGCATCCCTGTGGAAGCGACGAATGGACAGTCATCCGGATTGGCGCGGATATCAAAATCAAATGCCAGGGCTGTGGACGCATCGTGATGATGGAGCGCGCAGATTTTATCAAGCGCCGCAAGAAGGTGCTTGAGCAGGGTCCCGTGCCGGAAGCGGATACGCTTCGCGCCATGGCGGAGCATTCCTAAGGAGGTCTTTTACCCATGGAGGTCAAGGAAGAACAGATGACACAGGTCGAGGGCGCCGCTACCGGCAAACCCGGCAAGGAAAAAAAGCCGGTCAACGTCAAAAAGGAGATTTTGAGCTGGATTCTGACCATCGCGGTAGCGGTGGCGGCGGCGCTGCTGATTCGCACCTTCCTGTTTGAACCCATCCGCGTGGATGGGGAAAGCATGTGCGATACCCTGCAAAATGGCGAGATCATGCTGGTGACCAAGCCGGAGTACCTGACCGGCGACCCGCAGCGCGGCGACGTGGTCATCTGCAAGTATCCCGGCCGCACGGAGAACTTCGTCAAGCGCGTGATGGGCATCCCTGGCGATGTGATCGAGATCCGCTCCAATGTGGTCTACCGCAACGGCGAGGCCCTCGACGAGCCGTACCTCACCCCGGAGCGCAACGACAACGGCTTCAGCATGGCGCCCTTTACGCTGGGTGAGGACGAGTACTTCGTCATGGGCGACAACCGTGACAACAGCCACGACAGCCGCAATTATTATGATTATTTCACCCCCGCGGCCCTGACCCGCGACATGATCATCGGCCATGTGAGGTGCGTGATTTTCCCCTTCAATAGCATCCGTACCATTGAGTAAGCCCAAAATGCCGCGCATGAAAAGCCCCCGAAGCGGAAACGCTTCGGGGGCTTCACTGTCTGTGGATGCTTATTCCGCGGCGGTCTCGGCGGCGGGCACCTCGAAGGTGGGAGCGAAGCCGCTGTCCACGATCAGGTCATAGACCTTCTGGGTGTAGATGACCTGCTCCAGCGCCTTGACCCACTCGGCCTCGGCGTTTTCGGGCTTGACCACGACCACGTTCACATAGGCTTCGGCAGCCTCGCTGTCGGCGGTCTCGGCATAGAGGCCGTCCACATAGGGCACCAGATCGACCAGCGTGGCGTTGTTGCCGTTGATGACCGCATAGGCCACGTCGGCGCGGGCGCCGGGGATCAGCTCGGCGTTGAGCTCCTGAATGTTGAGGTTATAGGGATTCTCCACGATGTCGGCGGGGGTGCAGGTGCTCTCCAGCGTGGTGCCCTCGGGCAGGGTGATCAGGCCGGCGGACTGGAGCAGCAAAAGCGCGCGGTTCTCATTCACCGGGTCGTTGGGCACGGCGATGGCGTCGCCGTCGGCGATGTCGTCCAGGCTGGTCTTGGTGCCGGAGTAGATGGCCATGGGCTCAAAGTGGGTGTAGACCACGGGAACCAGCTGCTCCTCCTCGCTGACCTCGGCGTTGTAGCCGGCCAGGTAGGGCAGGTGCTGGAAGAAGTTAGCCATCACGTCGCCGGCGGAGGTGGCGGGATTCTCCACCACATAGTCGCTTACGACGGTGATCTCAAGGTCATAGCCCAGCGCGGCCAGGTCGTCCTTGACCAGCTCGAGCACCTCGGCATGGGGATTCTCGGTGGCGATAATGGTGAGGGGCTCGCCCGCAAAGGCGGAGGTCAGGGACAGGGACAGCGCCAGGGTCAGGACGATAGCCAGAATCTTTTTCATGGTTGGTTCTCCTTTCCAAAGTCAGCGTCGTTTATGGTCCAGGCCGCGCGTAAAGCGCGTGCCGAAGACGGTGATGATCTGCACCAGCGCAACCAGCAGCAGGCTGGCGGAATACATGATGTCGAACTTGCGCACGTTGAGACCCTTGACGATGGCCAACGCGCCCAGGCCGCCGCCGCCGGCCGCGCTGGCCATGGCGGTGTAGCCCAGAATGGTGGTGATGCTGATAGCCGCGCCGTTGACCAGCGAGGGAACGGCTTCGGGCAATAGCACCTTGAAGATCAGTTGCAGGTTGGTCGAGCCCATGGACTGGGCGGCCTCGATGATGCCGTGATCGACCTCCTCCAGCGAGCTTTCCACCATGCGGGCGATGTAGGGGAAGGCGCTGATAACCAGCGGGAAGATGATGGACTTGGTGCCGATGGCCGTACCCACGACCACGCGGGTGACAGGGAAGAGGACGGCCAGCATGATGATAAAGGGAATGGAGCGCAGGAAGTTGATCGCCACGCCCAGAATGGCGTTAAACGTGGGGGAGGGCATGATGCCGCCACGGCGGGTTACCACCAGCAAAACGCCCAGCGGCAGGCCGATCAGATAGGCGATGGCGCTGCTCCACAGGGTCATGTACAGCGTTTCCACC
>USFL01000010.1 GCA_900553905.1 uncultured Eubacteriales bacterium
GGTTGGGGTGGGCGACGGCGTCGGCGTTGGAACGGGGGTCGGCGTGGGGGTGACAAATTCCTCCGGAGCCACGCTCTCGCCCTGACGGTTGAGCACATAGCCGCTCAACTCGCCGTTTTCGCCGCGCAGGGTAAAGGCGCTGTCGCTGCCGATGTCCAGCGTACCATTAAGAACGCCGCTGCTGAGCACGCCGTCGGTCACGGTGTAATCGGTCACGGTGACGGTGAGCAGTTTGCCGTCCGCGGTGAACTGGTAGTAGACCTCTCCGTCTGTGCCCAGGGGTTTCCACAAGCCATGCATGAGCACATCCACGGTGATGGCGTCATTGCCCGCCAGGGGCATGGGCGTGGGCGTAATCACCGGCGCCAGAGAAAAGTTGGGGTCCAGCGTGGCCGGGGGCGCGGGTGTGACCGTGGCCAACGGGGTGGCGCTCAACTGCGCCTGCGGCTCGGCGGTCGCGGTGGTCTGGGGCTCTTCGCCGGTCATGAGCGCCGAGGGCGTAAGCGGCAGCTCCGCCCACGGAATGTCCACCACAACCGCCTCGCTGGCGAGCTGGCCAGGGGCATAGAGCAGGCGAAAGGCTGCGGACGCCACAAAATAGGATTTGGGCATCGGCACATCCGCTTCCGAAGCGATCTCCGGAGCAAGCCCCTCCTGCGTGCTCACACGGGCGTATACGGCGCTTCGAAGGGCCGCGTTCACCGCGTCGGGTTCTTCTTCAAACAGATCGTTCACGGTTACGCTTTGCTTCCGGTCCAGGTCCACCAGCAGGTAAAAGAACTCCGTCGTGGCCTCCTCGGCGTCCACGGCTCGATTGCGCACCGTAGCCTCCACGGAAAGCAGGCCCGGAAAATCCAGCGACACATTGTATCCGCCGCGGATTTCATCCAGCCCGCCATCGGCGTAGGCCTCGTCCTGCGCCATCTGCCCCCTGCGCTGCAGGGCCTGAATCGGCGCGGTAATCTGGTCCGTCAGGTACAGTTCCAGCTGTGCATCCTCGCAGCTGAAGGTGGGATAATCCACCACAATCTGCTGGCGGCCCACCGTTTCCTCCACGTGATTGCGCACAACCGTCACGCCCTGGCCGGTCATTTCGGCCTCCTGCGCCGATGCCGTGCCCAGCGCCATCAAAAGCGCCAGCAGCAGCGCTACAAACCGTTTCATCACCGGATACCTCCTCATCAAAACTCGCCTTCCAGACGGATGGGATAGCACGACTGGGTGGACAGCGCCACATATTCGCATTGCCCATCCCGCTCCAGCACAAAGGAGTGGGAAAGCGGCTGCGGATAGGCGGCATTTGTCACCGCATGCACGGTAAACGTGCCGCCCGCGCCTTCCAGCGTCTTTTCAGCCCACTGAATATCGCTCTCCACGGGGCGGATGCTGTCGTAAATATAATCATAATGCTGTTCGCCCTGCACAAACAGGCCGTACTTGCCGCTTTCCGCGTCCCGGACCACCAGCGCGTCGCAATCCAGATAGGCGTCCACCTGCGGCGACACGGCCAGGGGTGCGGACGTATCGGGGAGCAGGTACATTTCGCCGGAAGATAGATACGCCACGCCGCAGGCGGAAGCCACCAGATCGTCCATATCCTCCGTAGCCAGCCAGCGGCTCATGGTGCCGTCCTGCCCCAGCACGTACAGCAGGTAACGCTGGTCGGTGTCGGCGGTGCTGCCGGTATCCACATAGGCGGCGGTGTATTGGCCCGTAAACGGGAACGCGCGCGCAAACCACAGGGTGCTGAGCATCTGCCCGGCAGCGGTGATATAGTTGGCGCTGCCGTCATCCACGCCTTCGATAACCGACCAGCCGTTATACATGGGGTGCAGGCGCAATTGCTGGCCGTAAGTGGTTTCGAGATCCCCCAATCGAATCAGCGCAGAACCGTTGGCCGCCACCAGATAGGGCTCCTGATCCACATAGAAGCCGCCGAACGCCTGCGGGAACATGCCCTGCGCGGTCAATCCGTCGAAATAGCACAGCAGCCGGCCTTCCGCGGCGGTAAAGAGGTAAAAGTCATAGGTGCCGTCCGGGCGCAGATTGCTGGTGAGCACATGCGTATCCGTTGCGGCGCGGATCTCCATTTGCACCGTGCCGCTCAACTTGCTGATGGCAGTGCGCGTACTGTCGGCGATCTCCACCGCCGGCGCGGCGTCATAGCCTTCGATGGGCTGCGGCGTAACCACCGCGGCGAAAGGTTCTTCGCTGGCGGGTGGAACGAGGCCGCTTTGTCCCAGCCATTCCCCGATCGGCTCGCGGAAAACCCAGGCGGCTGCGCCCAGCACAACCAGCGCAGCCAGGGCGATCAGCGCGTTTCGAAGCGCGCGCCTGCGCCGCCTGCGGTTGGCCGGGCCATCGCTTTCCTCCCGCACCTGATAACCCACACCGTCCGCCGAGAGAATATCGCGCCGGGCAGTATCGGCCCACGTGGCCTCGCGTGGGCGATAAACGTTGCTCTGCGGTTCCTGCTGGCTTGACCCCTCGTTCCAGGGCTGGTCATCATAGCCGGCAAAATCCAGCTTGATGGGCGGCGCAAAAGCGGGTTCCGCCTCCTCGCCATCCGTGGCCTTACCATCCCTGCGGTAGTAGGCAGAAAAATCAAATCCATCTTCGCCGCCGGTTTCGGCTTCGACCGGCGCATCGCCCGCCGCAGGCGTTTCATTGGGCGCGTAACCTTCCCACGCTTCCTCCGGGGAAGCCAGCTCATTTGGCGTATAGATTTCTTCGCTCACCGCTGCGGCAGAAACAAGCGTGGGAGCAATCTCATGTTCCGTCTCCTCCTGGGAGATGGCGGGCTGCTCCCCACCTATGATCTCTTCGTCCGAAAACGACCGCGCCGCATAGAAATGCTGCGTCCGCTCGCTACGCCGGGCGCGGCTCCTTGTGCCGGAATGGTTGTCCGTCATTCTTACACCTCGTTACCTTCGGGATAAAAACTTGTACCCAGCATCATACAATAACATGTTCTCCCCATTGCGTCAAGAATACACGCCTTTTGTGGTTGTAAAAATACGCGAAAGCCCCGCCCGTTCAAACGGGTGGGGCCCGGCGAGCTTCCTCCGGCATTCAGCGCTTGAGGTAACCGCTCTTTTCCCACAGGGCGATCCAGTCCTGCAGGCGGTTGAGCAAATCGGCGTTGCAGCGCGTCTTTTGCATCATGTCGATCAGCTGCACCACGGCTTCGCCGTTGGTGGTGGAGCCCAGCACCTTGCGAATGGCGCGCAGGCCCTCCTTCTGCTGGTCACTGAGCAGCATGTCGTCCTTTTTGGTGCCGCTAAGCTGCAGATCGATCATGGGATAGACCGGATCGTTGGCCTGCCGGCGGCACAGGACCAGCTCCATGTTCGCCGTACCCTTGAATTCTTCAAAGATGATATCGTCCACGCGCGAGCCGGTTTCCACCGCGATTGTGGCGATCATGGTCAGGCTGCCGGCATCGCGCGTATTGCGCGCCGCGCCGAAAAAACGCTTGGGCCGCACCAGCGCCGCGGGGGTGACGGTATTGGTCATGGGCCGCCCTCCCTGCACCAGCGCCGACTGGTAGGCGCGTGTGAGCTTGGTCAGGCTATCCAGCAGGATGACCACGTTGCGGCCATCCTCCACCAGGCGCTCGGCGCGTTCCAGCATGGTTTCGCTCACGCGGGTCTGCGTCTCCGGCGCGTCGGCAAAGGTGGAGGCAAACACCTCCGCATCCACTGACTCGCGGATTTCCGTCACCTCTTCGGGCGCGATGTCGATCAGCAGCATCAGCACCTCGGCATCGGCGTCGTTGCGCTTGATGGCCTGGCAGATGGCCCGCAGCATGATAAGCCGTCCGCTGTCCGGCGGAGCTACGATCATGGCGCGCTGGCCAAAACCGATGGGGGCGATCAAATCCACCAGACGAATCGCCATGTCCTGGTTGTCCTGCCCGCTTTCCAATACAATGCGGCGGTTGGGATAGACGGGCACCAGCTGCTCAAAGGACAGGCGGTCAGGATTCTCCTGGGGTTCATGCCCATTGAGCCGTTCCACGGTGAGCAGTGCGGCAAATTTATCGCTCTCGCGCTGGGCGCGCGCCGTGCCTTCTACCAGGTCGCCTGTGCGCAGGCCGAAGCGGCGAATCTGCGCCATGGAAACATAGATATCCTTTTTCCCGGGCAGGAGCGTATGTCCACGCAAAAACCCGTAGCCATCGGGCAAAATTTCCAGGATACCACTGGCCGGCTCCCCTTCCTGCACCTTGAGCAAATCGGGAAGCTGTCCCTCCTCAGCCTGCACGGCAAATTGCGGATCGCGCGCCATGCGATACAGCGCGTCGTTGTAGTTGACCTCCGAGGCGGGAGGCTGATAACCGCGCTGCTGCTGATAGCCGTAGTTGCCTCCGGCAGGGCGGTATCCGCTTTGCTGATAGTTTCCGCGCTGCTGGTATCCGCCATAGCCCTGTTCGCGCGCGCCGTAATCGCCGCGATTTTGATAGGGCGTGCGCTGCGGGGCGGCGCGGTAGCCCAGACGGTATCCGTCCAGCTTGGGCACGTTATCTGATGTGGACGGGGGCGTATATTCCGGCGCAGGCTTATGCTCCTGGGATTCCTCCCGCCGCATGGGAGCCGGACGGGCGGGCGGGCCAAAGCGGTTCACGCTTCCTCCGGCACGCTGCTGCCAGGCCGGCGCCCGCGCATTCTCACGCGACGTGCTGCGCGCCTGCCATGCCTGGCGATAAACCGGCCGGAAGCCGCCCTGTTCCTGGGGGTTGTTCCAGGCGCGAAAACCCGAACCGCCAGGGGACACCGCGGTCACGTCCGCCGAAAGGGGCGCCTCCTGCAGCCGTTCCTGCGTTTCGGCAGGGGTTTCCTCCTCCTTCTCCGCTTCCAGAGCAGGCTGGGGCGCAGGGGCCGCGACCTGCGGCATTTCGGGCTGCTCCGGCGCAGCCGTCTGAACGTCCGGCTCGTCGGGCAAGGCCTCCGACAGGCGCGCCACAATTCCAGATTTATCGATGCCAGCGCTCAATTTCACGCCGTTTTCCTTTGCGAGCTTTCGAAGCTGAACAACCGTCATCGCCTGCAACTGTGCGTTCTGCAATATGAACCCTCCTTACTAAATCAGCCGGAACCCGAGCCGGCTGCCGCCGATCACGCTTTGCGGCCAATCACCACGTCACGATCCACGGCCTGTTCGACCCAATGGGAAAAATCGTTGTACGGCGGACGGGACACAACCTCCAGCCCCGCCTCTTGCATATGCTGGACAACCTGGGACCGGCGCAGCGTATTGAGATTGAACGCAAACGCCGCCGCGCCGCCACGCTTGAGCGCGCGGACGCATCCCGGCAAAACCCGCTCCATAAGCCGCGGCAGAGAGGATACCGCGCCGCCCTCTCGGGGGGCGTGCTGCACGCCATAGGGCAGGTCGCATACGGCCAGATGGCAGCTTTCCGGCCGAACCAGCGCTTCCAGCCTGCCCGCATCCCCATGAATCATCCGCAGGGTGAGAGGACATGCGCGCATGGCCTGGGCATCCGGCGCAAGGGCGTATTCACTCCATTTGGCGCTTCCGCCGGACGGGAGTGTCAGCGCGCCCGCTGTACGCCGGTGCTTGATGCGGTGCATCTTCAGCGACCGGTCCAGATAGCTTTCCGCTTCCCGGAGCGCCTTTGCGTCCATGTCCACCCCAACCGCGTCGCAACCTTCACACAGGGCGCACATCAGCGTCGTGCCCTTTCCGCACATAGGGTCCAGCACGCGAAGCGGCCCCGGCTCGCACGCAAAATCAGAAGCGGCCCTGGCGCAGTGCAGCATCAGGTACGTAAAATCCGCATTGGTTTTGCCTTTGTATTTGAGCACCTGGGGCAGATCGTCCGGCATCCAGCCTGCGGGGATGCGCCGCATGGGCTGCAAGGCTCCGTCCTCCTGTAGCCGCGCAGCCAAACAGATGGCCGAATGTCCCGACACTGCACGCCATGCCGCCTCATCCAGCTCCTGCGCATCAAACATTAAAAAAGGCTCATCCGCCAAATACTCCACCCTTGGCCGCTCGTGGACAACCCCGCAGGCATCAAGGATGCATTCCAGTTCGATCAATGCCAGCTTTTGCAGGGATTGACGATAACGAACATTTGGATGCGGCTTCAAAAGCATCGCGTAACGCACGAGAACCTCTTTTCGCTCAAGCGGATTTGGACAACATAGAAAAACCTGATTGACCATCAGTTTCCAGTATTATATCACAGCCTGCAAGGATTTGCAATGATTTTCCTAAAAAGGCTGCGTGATTGCACGCAAAGAAAAACCCCGCACGCTGAAGCGTGCGGGGAAAGATGATCGCTTACTCGTTGGTTTCGTTCTGGGCAGCCTCGGCTTCCAGAGCAGCACCAACAGCCTCAATGTCCACGGGAACGGCTTCCGCGCCGTCATCCTCGTAAACGGGCTGGGGCGCTTCCTCCACGGGAGCGGGTTCGGGCTCCAGCAGCGCGCGGATGCTCAGGCTGATGCGCTTGGCTTCGGGATCGATGTTGAGCACCTTCACGTTGACCACATCGCCCACATTGACAGCGTCCTCCACCTTGTTGATGCGGGTGGCGGCACACTGGCTGATGTGCACCAGGCCATCAATGCCCGGTTCAAGCTCCACAAAGGCGCCGAACGTGGTAATACGGACCACCTTGCCCGTGACCACAGCGCCGGCAGGATACTTTTCGGGAGCCATATCCCAGGGCTTGGGCTGCAGCTGCTTCAGGCCCAGCTGGATGCGCTCGCGCTCCGGGTCGAGGCTGAGGATCTTCACGTCCACTTCCTGATCGGGAGAGACGATCTCGGAAGGATGCTTGACATGCGCCCAGCTCAGGTCGGTCACATGGATCAGGCCGTCCACGCCGCCCAGATCCACAAACGCGCCAAAGTCAGTCAGGCGGCGGACGATGCCGTGCACGACCTCGCCCTCTTGCAGGCGGGCCCAGGCCTCGGCCTTCTTCGCGGCGGCCTCCTCGCGCACCACGGCGCGGCGGCTGGCCACGATGCGGCGCTTCTGCTCGTCCATCTCGATGATCTTGAGCTTGAGGGTCTGACCTACGAAGTCGCCGATCTTTTCAACGTAGCGGTTGGAGAGCTGCGACGCAGGCACGAACGCGCGGATGCCGTTGACCGTGCAAATCAGGCCGCCCTTGACGACCTCCTTGCCCACGCCCTCGACATACTCGTTTTTCTCGTGCTTCTCAACAAGCTCCGCGAAGGCCTTGCGGTTCAAGATGTTGCGCTGCGACAGCAAAACGTTGCCTTCGCCGTCGTTTACCTTGACGACCTCCACTTCGATTTCGTCGCCCAGTTTGACATCCTCCGTCACCAGGTCCTCGCGCTTGATCAGCCCGTCGCTCTTGAAACCGATGTTGACACAGACTTCGTCGTCGGTGATCTGCACCACGGTGCCCTTCACGGTTTGCCCGGGCCTGATCTTGACCAGAGTCGCTTCCACATCAGCCATAAAGCTGTCCTTTTCCGCCTCCTCGGTGGAAACCTGCCGGTCCAATTGTTCCTTGTCAGTCATGCGTGTGACAACCTCCTTAAGTGACCAATCCGGCGTGCTCGCGCCGGCGGTAATTCCAATGGATTCCGAATGGATATTCGCAAAGCCCGGCGGTATATCCGCCGCACGCTCTACCAAAAGGGTACGCCCGCAGATGCCCTTGCACGTTTCGTACAGTTTGCGGGTATTGGCGCTGCCCAGGCCGCCCACCACCAGCATGGCGTCCACCTTCGCGGCCAGCTCGCGCGCTTCGTTTTGCCGGAGGGCCGTAGCGGTGCAGATGGTGTCCTGAACGGTGAGGTTCTTTACCCGGCTGTGCAGCACGGGCAAAATTTCCTCCCAGCGCTCGTGGGGAAAGGTGGTTTGCGACACCGCCAGCGCGCTTTCCATCTCCGGCAGCGCGGCAGCCTCTTCCCGGTCGTGAACAGTATAAACCCTGCCCCGACCGTAACCGATGGTGCCGATAACTTCGGGATGATCGCTCTGCCCCACCAAAATGACCGGCAGGCCGCCGGCGCTGTAGCGCGCCACCACATCATGCAGCCGGGCGACAAACGGGCACGTGAGGTCAATGACCTCGTCCGCCGTGCGCCGCAGGGCCTCGGTGACTTCTGGAGCCACGCCATGGCTGCGGATGAGCACCACCTTGCCTCGCGCCTGCTCCACCTCGTGGATGACCGATATGCCCATGGCGTTCAGCTGCTGAATGACCTCCGGGTTGTGCGCCAGCTCGCCGAAGGAAACGATGGGTTTTCCTTCCTGTGCGGCTTTGACCGCCCCGTCCACCGCCCGCTTGACCCCCATGCAGAAGCCCGCGTGACGCGCCACCGAAACCGGCATAAAACCGTCCTCCTAAGCATATCATGATGGCTATTCGCCGTCCGGCGTGAATTATCCTTCTTTTTAAAAAGAATTAATAATTGACAATTCTTTCTCTCCGACGGCGGATCGGCGCGGGTCCTTTTCATCCTCTGGGCTCGGGATAAAACGCCGCGCCACAGGCAGCGGCTTATGCCGTCTGCTTCTGCGTGGCGGCATGCTCCTTTTCAAGCGCCGCATAGACCTGCTGAATCCGTTCCATAACCTCCTGGCAGGCCTCGCGGTTGACGCCGCGCGCCGCAATGTCCTTGACGCTGAACGGCAGACCATAGTATACGTGGGTCCGCCGGAACAGCCCAGGTTTTCCGGCGATATAGGCGGGCAGGATTCTGGCGCCGCTGCGCAGGGCGATCATGGCGATGCCGCTTTCCATGTGCTCCATCACGCCTTCCTTATGGCGCGTGCCCTCCGGAAACACGCCCAGCGGATGGCCCTCGCGCAGCGTCTTGAGGCATGCGCGCAGCGCCGCCATGTCCATGTTGTGGCGGTCCACATCGATCATAAGCAGCTTTTGGAACAGCCAGCGCAGGATGGGATATTTGATCAGCTCCTTTTTGCCCAGGAAGCGGATCTGATAGCGGTAGCACTTCCAGGCCACCACCAGGGGGTCCAGGAGCGAATTATGGTTGGCGATGAGGATATACGGCGCATCCAGCTGGGCGCGCTCCAGGTGGTGATAGGTTGCGGGCGTAAGGCAGGTCAGCAGGAACGCCGCCACCACGCGCGCCGCCCTGTACATGGGCGTGAGCGGTTCCTCGGCCCGCAGGGCGCGGCCCTGGGAAAGCGCCACGCGGCGCAGCACGTCCTCCACCACCTGCTCGCGCGTCATGTCCGAGCTGTCGAGCACCTGCGCGTCCTCCGCGGGCCGGAGGGGATCGGTTTCGCGGGTCGTGTCGCGCTCGTCGCGGCTTCGGACCTCCGCAAGCACCTGCTCGTAGGTGGAGGGGTCTCCCTTGGCCTGAAGCTCGTCAAAGCGGCGGCGTGCGCGCACCTCGGCCGAGGCGGTCAGGTAGATTTTGAGCGTGGCGTCGGGAAGCACGCGGGTCCCGATATCCCGCCCGTCAAGCAGCATGCTTTGCCGCTTGGCCAGCTCCTGCTGACGGGCGACCATGGCCTGCCGCACCCCGGGCACGGTGGAAACCACGCTTGCGGCCGTGCTGATCTCCGGCGTGCGGATGAGGTCCGTCACATCCTCCCCGCCGATCAGCGTGCGCTGTGCGCCGTTTTCAAAGCGAACCTCCGGCATCACCCGTGCAGCGAGGGCCGTCAGCGCCTGCGCGTCGCGCGTATCCACGCGCTCCTTGAGCGCCTGCCAGGCGAAGGCGCGGTACATCGCCCCCGTATCCAGATGCAGAATGCCCAGCCGTCTGGCCACCTCGTCGGCCACGCTGCTTTTGCCCGCTCCTACAGGGCCGTCCATCGCAATGGTCAAAACCATGTTCCCACTCCCCCTCTTTGTTCCACCGCTCAAATGGCGCGGTGTCCCAGGCCGATGCAGACCTCGTCCAGATGGCCTAGGCCGATGTTGAAAAACACGGCGACTGCGACGTGTTCCCCAGAGCGGGCAATGCCGATTTTCCCGCCCACGCTCATGCCCAGCGCCTTGGGCGTGACCTGGTTGAGCGCCTCGCGCGCGGCTCCGGCCACGCCGCCCTCCTCCAGATGGGAATCACCAATCACCTGCTCGCGCTTGGCGGCCACCACCGCGCGCTCCACGATGCGCACGATACCCGTCAGAAAATCGCCGCCAAAGTCCGCAGCGGCCGCGGATACGCCCTGCTGGCGCAGGACCTGCCGCCAGCGCTGTTCCTCCTCACGGCTTTGCGTCATGCTCAATTCAATCGCAGCTCGCGCCACATCCCGGCTTCCTGCGGTCGTTTGGTAATCCATAGCGGCTCGCGCCTCCTTCCGCTCTGTCATATGGAACATTATAGCATGCCAAGCGCTTCTTGCATAGGGCAATGCGCATCCTCCGGGAGCGACACGAAAAAGAGCCTTCTCCACAAAGGCAGAAAGCTCATTCGAGAACCCAAAGTGCCGCTGTACCCGTTTTTTCACCCGCTATGTTAAGCAGGCCGGTGCTCTATCGACGGCTTCTGCCGTCCCCTGGCGTCCACTTGAACGGGGGCATGACATCCAACGCCGAACCCGAGCTCCGTTTTATGAAATGTGGGTAAAAACAGGGCCCTGGCGCACACTTCAGGAGGCTCTGGAACCATTATAGTAACTGCCCGGCGCAATGTCAAGAGCGACGGGCAGGGAATTTGCCGGAATCTCCTTCCTTATGGGCGCGTTCCGCCCAGGAGACCGTCCACCAGGCGGATGGCATGGGCCAGGCGCTGCGAATAGTCTCCGCTGACCACGACCATCTTGTCTTTGAAGCCATGCTCCACATACATGTCCCACAGGCGGTCGTTGAGCATCCTGCGCCGGTCCTCGTCGCCGTTGAGGCGCTGGCCGTCGGGCACCCAGCGCACGTCCGGCGTCAGGTAAATCAGCAGATCGTAGCGGTTGGAATCGATATACTTTTCTACGAGCTCGTTGCGGTGGCCCATGTAGAGCTCGCTGAAATAATCGGTGTAGGTGGCGTCCGTGTCAAAGAAGCAGACCTTGTTGGCCGTGCGCAGCGCCTGATAGTCCTGCTCGTACTGGATGTGTGCAATGCGGCTGAAATCCACGTCCGTATAGATGGTTTCATCATTGCCCAAAAAGTCGCGCGCGTAGTAGCGGCCCACTTCCTCGGACCAGGAGGTGTTGTACAGCTTGGCCAGGCACTTGGTCAGCGTGGTTTTGCCACAGCTCTCCGTGCCCGCGATGAGCACCTTTTTGGCAAAGAAAGGACGCGCGGCGCCCAAGATGTAATGCCAGTTGCCCAAAATGTCTCCCCGGATGTCCGTGGCTGAGATGGGATAGCGCGTGCGGGCGGGATCAAACAGCTCCACTTTGGATTCGGGGAAATAGCGGGCCAGCGTTTCGCCGTATTCCATGTCGCCCACGAAAAATGCGTCGATGGGCTCCCCCACCACCTCGCGCATGCGCTGGCTCCACAGTTCCCATCCCTGCGGATAGACAGGGATATCCGTCTCGTCCAATACCCGTACACCAATGTGGGTAATGTCCTGAATCTGCTGGGAAATCCACTGCTTGCGCAGGCGATAGGAGATTTCGGGAATGCCGTCGCGGCGGCAGATCTCGCGGGTCTGATCGGCATTGTCGGAAATGACCACCAGCAGCTTTTCGCAGCGGGTAGACGCCTCGATCATCTGATATAGATGGCCGCGATGCGGCGGAAGGAAGCGGCCGAAGTATACGCCCGTCTTGTACATGGGTCTTGCCCTCCCCTGCGGTTTGAGATAGAGATTTCTACGCTGCCAGAGCGTTTTCCTGCCTGTTCAAAGCGGGTGCAATATGGTATCATTCTTCGTGAGAAGGGCGCTGTCCTTCTCCGGAACGATTGCGAAAGGATGTGACGCGCATGACGAGACGGCGTGTGCTGATTCTCGCGGCCGCCGTGGCCTTGCTGCTCTTGGCCGTGGATGTTCGCAGCCTCTTTGCGGCCCATTCCCTTCATCGCCTCGTGGCATGGCTGTGGGCGCTGTGCAGCCGGCTGACGGAACCGCTACCCATGGCGCTGGTCACGCTGGGCGCGGCGCTGGCGATGCCCAGGGATGACGCGCGGCTGCCGGTGGTTGTCAACCTGGCTGCGGCGCTGCTGATGGGCGCGGCGCTGTCATGGGGAAACAAGCCGCATTTCCTGGGCGGCCTGCTTCGTCTGACGCCGGAGGCGGCGGGCGCCATGTCCTCCATTTGCTTTTACGCATTTCTTCTGTGGGCGGCCCGCCGGTACTGCGCGCCAGGGCCGCTCCGCGCGGGGCTTACGGCGCTGCTGGCCGTTGTCCTGGCGTCTGCCGTACGCGCCCTGCCGGACGGGCCGCGCTTCCTTTCGGTCGCGCTGGCCGCGGCGGCGGTGCCAGGCGCCTACCTGTGGCTTTTGACGGGTTTCGCACGGCGCCGCTCCGTGGGAGTCACGGCCTGAACGCCATCCGGCGGCAAAAAGCGCCTTCCGCGCGGCTCGCACCGCTCGGAAGGCGCTTTTCTCATGTACGTTTTGCCTTTTTGCCCTTGCCCAGATAGGCTTCCTGAATGCTCTTGCTGCTAAGCAGCTCCTCGCCTGTGCCGGAGATCGTCATCATGCCGGTTTCGAGCACGTAGCCGTAGTGCGCCGCGTGCAGCGCGGCGTTGGCGTTCTGCTCGATGAGCAAAATGGTGATGCCGTCGGCGCTCAGGCGGCTGATGATGCCAAAGATGTCCTTGACCACCAGCGGCGCCAGGCCCAGCGAGGGCTCATCCATCATGATCAGCTTGGGTCGGGTCATCATGGCGCGGCCCACGGCCAGCATCTGCTGCTCGCCGCCGGAAAGCGTGCCCGCCAGCTGCCAGCTGCGCTCCTCAAGGCGCGGAAAGAGCTTGTAGATGTACTCGATGTCCTTTTGAATCTGCGCGGTGTCCTTGCGCAGATACGCGCCGATCTTAAGGTTTTCAAGCACCGTGAGGTTGGCGAACACACGGCGTCCCTCCGGCACCAGCGCGATGCCGCGCTCCACCACCTTTTGCGTGTCCATGCCGGTGATGTTCTCGCCGTTGTAGGTGATGGTACCGCTCTTGACCGGCACGATGCCGGTGATAGCGCGGAGCGTGGTGGATTTGCCAGCGCCGTTCGCGCCAATCAGCGTGACGATCTGTCCCTCGTCCACGCTGAAGGAAATGCCCTTGAGCGCCTCGATGCCGCCGTAGCTGACCACCAGATCCTTCACTTCCAGCAGGCTCATTCCTCATCCACCCCCAAATAGGCCGCGATCACCGCGGGATCGTCCTGCACCTGCTGCGGCGTGCCTTCCGAAATCAGCTTGCCGAAGTCCAGCACATAGATGCGGTCGGAAATGTCCATCACCAGGTTCATGTGATGCTCGATCAGGAACACGGTGAGTTTGAAATCCTCTTTGATCTTGCGGATGAAGTCGCTTAGTTCGTCGGTTTCCTGCGGGTTCATACCGGCGGCGGGTTCGTCCAGCAAAAGAAGCCGCGGTTCGGTTGCCAGTGCGCGGGCGATTTCCAGGTAGCGCTGCTTGCCGTAGGGCAGCGAGGACGCCTTTTCCTGCGCCACGTCGCCCAGGCCCAGCATATCCAGCAGGTCCAGCGATTCCTGGCGGATGCGCCGCTCCTCCTGCTGGTTGAAGTGCAGCATGGAGGTAAACAACCCAGCTTTCAGCCGCATATGCCGCGCCACCAGCACGTTTTCCAGCACGGTCATGTTCTTGAACAGGCGGATATTCTGAAACGTGCGCGCCACGCCCATCTCGGTGATCCTGTCGGGCGTGTTGGAGACGAGGCGGTTGTATTCGCCGATATGGGTACCGGCGTAGAGCTTGCGCATCTTGCCGGTGGGATGGCCCTGCGCGATGATCTTGCCGCGCAGCTTGACGCATCCATTGGTGGGCGCGTACACGCCGGTGATAACGTTGAACGCGGTGGTCTTGCCCGCGCCGTTGGGACCGATCAGCGCGACGGTCTCGCCCTGATCCACGTGCATGGAAAAACTGTCCACGGCCACCACGCCGCCGAACTGCATGGTCACGTTTTCCAGCTCAAGGACGGTTTCGACGATGTTCATTTGCCCGCCCCCTTTCCGGCCGCTTTTGCCGCGGCTCTTTTGCGGAAGAGATCCGGCAGCTCACGCGAGCCCATGATGCCCTGGCGGAAGAACAGCACCACCACCATGATGATCAGCGAGAACACCACCAGGCGGAAGCCGTTGCGCAGAAGCGGCACTTCCCACTCGCCGATCATCTGCTTCTGGTCCAGGAAGCGCAGCCACCACTCCGAGCAGGCCACAAACAGGAACGAGCCGATGCAGCTGCCCGTGACGGAGCCGATGCCGCCGATGACCACGATGAGCAAAATCTCATACGTCATGGCCGAAGTGAAGCTCTTGGCCTGGACGCTGTTCTGGTACATGGCCAGCATCGCGCCGCCAACGCCCGCAAAGAAGCTGCTCAGGCAGAAGGCAAACTGCTTGTGCCGCGCCAGGTTGATGCCCATGGCCTCGGCGGCCACTTCATCGTCGCGGATGGCCATGAAGGCGCGGCCATAACTGGAGTGAATCAGCGCCACAATCAGCGCGATGCACACGCCCGCGATGAGGAACGGCACCAGCGTGGACAGGTACAGCGTCACCTCGCCCTCGGCGTTTTTGATGTTGAAATCATTGAACGTGGGAAACAGGCGCAGCATGTTGGAGCCGTTGGTGACCGCGCCCAGCTTATCCCACTGGAAGATGGAGCGGATGATCTCCGCAAAGCCCAGCGTGGCGATCGCCAGATAGTCGCTCTTGAGGCGAAGCACCGGCAGGCCGATGAGGAAGGCGAAAATCGCCGCCGCAACGCCTGCCAGAATGAGCGCCGGGATGACCGGCATGGCAAACTGGATCAGACCGCCGTCGTAGTACTGGTACACGGCCGCGCGCTGCGCCACGGGGATGGTCAAAATGCCGTAGGTATAGGCCCCGATGAGCATGAAACCCGCCTGGCCCAGCGAAAACAGCCCGGTAAAGCCGTTGAGCAGGTTCATCGACACCGCGACCAGCGCGTAGGTCGCGC
>USFL01000011.1 GCA_900553905.1 uncultured Eubacteriales bacterium
ACAACGTCCGCGATCTGGACCGCTCCCTGGCCTTCTACCGCGAGGCGCTGGGCCTGCACGAGGTGCGCCGCAACGAAAAGCCCGAATTCACCATCGTCTTTATGGCCGACGACACCGAGACCTTCCAGCTGGAGCTGACCTGGCTGAGAGACCGCACCACCCCCTACAACCTGGGCGACGAGGAATTCCATCTGGCCTTCCGCACCGACGATATGGAGGCGGCGCATGCGCTGCATGAGAAGATGGGCTGCATCTGCTACGAGAATCCCGATATGGGCATTTACTTCATCAAGGACCCGGATGGATACTGGCTGGAGATCGTTCCGGAGGGCAAATAACCGCTAACAAAAGGGGAGCCGTCGCCTGGACGGCTCCCCTTTTCTGTTCTTTTCCATCGGGTCAATCCGCGTGACGCCCCGCGTTCCACCGGCGGCAAACCGGCCAGGCGAATGCCGCGCCCGCCACGATGTAGACAATCATCACCGCCACCCGCTGAAGCAGCGACACGGCTACGCCGCTTTGGAACAGCGCTCCCATCAGGCTGGTGGCCACGCCCATGACCGCCTCCTTGATGCCGATGTTCCCCGGAACGATGGATACCACCGTGGCAATCCAGCTGACGCTGTTGTAAAACAATGCCTGATACACCGTGACGGGCAACCCGATGGCCCCGAAGCAGGCCATATAGAGGCACAGCTGCACCGCATTGTTGACGATCAGGCAGGCCAGCAGCCGCCATAGCAGCCAGCGGTTTTTCAGCAAGGCGTTGAAACCGCGTACCACGTCGCCCAGCAGCTTCACACGGTCCAGCACGCGCGCGCCGCGGCCCTGCACCAGCAGTGAAAAGGCGATGAACGCAGCCACCGCCAGCGTGCCCGTTCCCCATAGGAGCCACAGCACGCCCGACCACATGCCGTCCAGCAGACCCGTCAAAAGCAGGGCGACAAACATCTGCGCCAACGCGAACACCACGCCAAAGACGATATTTCCCGCAGCCATGCTCACGCTTTTGACATACGCCAACCCCTTGGTGCGCTTGTAGTAGGCGGCGCTGAATACCAGGTCCGCGCGCATAGGCAGCACATAGGCCATGGCGTTGGCCACGAAGGTGACGCCCATCCAATCCACGGCGTCCAATGGAATGCGGTAGGTCGATAGAATCAGCCGGTGATAGACGCAGTTCATCACGCAACCGCCCAGCGCCAGCGCCAGCATCAGCGCCACATCTCCTGCGCTGAGGGCCAGCAGGCGCGCCATGTCCGCACGGTTCTCATACACATACCAAACGAGCAGCGCCACCAGCACCACAAATAGCGCCATGGAGAGCGCGCGTTTCCAGTCCATTCCACGCTTGGCCTGCGTCACGGCTCAACCCCCGCCTTTTTGCTGGCGCGGCGCGCCACATCGTTGGTATCGATGCAGTTGCGGTAGACCACAAAGCGCTGATAGAGAAACTCGGTGACAAAATTGGCAACCATGGTGCCCGCCAGCACCAGGAAGTCATTCCAGCCGGCCGTGGTCAAGGCGTGGCCCCACCAGGTGGAGACCGGCGTGAACACGGCGTAGAACAGCGCCACCAGCAGCATGCTGCGCGCCACGGACGCGTCGCTGCGGAAGGTATAGCGGCGGTTGAAGGTGAAGTTCCACAGCACGCTCAGCACCAGCGCCGTCAGATAGCTGGGCCAGTACGGCAGATGGAATACCGTCTCCATCAGGGTGAACGCGGCGATCTGAATCAGCCCGGCGCTGATGGAAAACAGCGTAAACTTGAGCACCTGCCACACGCTGGTTGCATCCTTATGTTCCGTAGGCATATCGTATCTCTCCCTTGCACATCCGATGTGTTTTCCTCATCCCAGCACCTGCTGCGCCACGCGCACCGTCGCCATGGCGTCGGGCGCGTAATGGTCCGCGCCGATCTGATCGGCGTAGGCCTGGGTGAGCACTGCGCCGCCCACCACGACCGTCACACCGGGTGCCTCCTTTTTCAGCAGTTCGATGGTTTCCCGCATGGCGGGCACGGTCGTGGTCATCAGCGCGCTCAAACCCACCAGCCGCGCGCCCGTGTCCCGGACGGCCTCCAGCACGCGCAGAGGCGGCACATTCTTGCCCAAATCGGTTACGGCAAAACCATAATTGAGCAGGAGCACCTTGACGATATTCTTGCCGATGTCATGCACGTCGCCATGGACAGTAGCCAGCACCACACGCCCCGCGCCCTCGCCCGTCTGGGCGGGCAAGCGCTGACGGATGGGCTCAAAAGCGGCCTGCGCGGCGTTGGCGCTCTGCAAGAGCTGGGGCAGAAACAGCTCCCCGCGCTCGTAGCGCGCGCCCACCTCCGTCAAGGCAGGCATCACGCTGCCCTCGATCAGGGAAAGCGGCTCCCGCCCAGCTTCCAACAGGGCCTGCGCGGCCAGCCTTGCGTCGCCTGCCAGCCCGCCGCGGATGGCACGGAATAGCGCATCGCCGGCTTCGGCTCCGTCCTGCGCGGCAGGAGCAGAAGCAAAGGCAGGTGCAGCCGCCGTGGAGGTCAAGGGCGGCAAGCGCTGCATGGTTTGCAGATAATCCTCCATTCCCTTGTCGCAGCCCGTCAGCGCGCGTCCGGCCCAAAAGGCAGCGCACACCACAGGGTCAAGGGGGTTGAGGATGGCCGCGTCCAGCCCCGCCGCAAGCGCCATGGACAAAAACGAAGCCGTCATCGCCGGACGGTTGGGCAGGCCGAAGGAAACGTTGCTGACTCCCAGCACGGTCTTATAGCCCCGCCGGTGCAGCTCGCGGACCGTCTCCAGCGTAACAGAGGCGGCGGCCGCGTCGGTAGCGATGGTGAGGGTGAGCGCGTCAAAGAGCAGATCGGTTGATCGAATGCCGTAGCGCGCGGCCTCCCGGACAATGTGTTCGGCGATGTCCAGCCGGCCCTGCACCGTGTCGGGGATGCCGCTCTCGTCCAGCGTCAAGGCCACCAGCGCGCCGCCATATTCGCGCACCAGCGGAAACACCGCGTCCATCACCGCCTGCTTGCCGCAGACGCTGTTGACCAGCGGCCGGCCAATATAGACCCGCATGGCCGCCTCCAGCGCCCGCGGGTCCGCGGTATCCAGCTGGAGCGGCACGTCGCACACGCTCTGCACGGCCTGCACCACGCGCGTCAGGCACGCGGGCTCGTCGAGCTCCGGCAGGCCCACATTCACATCCAGCGCGTGCGCCCCCGCTTCCGTCTGGGCAATGGCCTCGCGCATCACGGCGTCCATATCGCCCTCGCGCAGCGCCTGCTTCAGCCGCTTTTTGCCCGTGGGGTTAAGGCGCTCGCCGATGATAAGGGGCCCTTCATCCAGCGAAAGCGACTGCGTGCGCCCGGAGATCACGCAGCGCGGCGATGTTTCACGTGAAACAATCGGACATCCGCGGGTGGCGCCCACCAGCCGCGCGATATGCTCCGGCGTGGTGCCGCAGCAGCCGCCCAGCGCCCAAGCGCCCAGCTGGACCATCGGCAGCATATCCCGCGCGAAATCTTCCGGCGTGGTGGGAAAGACCGTTTTGCCGTCGATCACCAGCGGCAGGCTGGCGTTGGGCTGCACGAAGAAGGGAAGCGAAGAGCAGGCGGCCAGGGTGCGCACATTGTCCATCAGCGCCGACGGCTCATGCCCGCAGTTAAGGCCCACCGCGGTCACGCCCAGCCCTTCCAGCATGGCGATGGCGCCGGGAATGTCTGCGCCGGTGAGCAGACGGCCCCGCTCGTCAAAGGTGAGGCTGACAAACAGGGGCAGCTCAGCCCCGGACGCCCTGAGGGCCTGCTTTGCGCCCAGCACGCACGCCTTGACTTCGGCAAGGTCGGTCATGGTTTCAATCAGCAAAAGGTCCGGGCCCTCATCGATGGCGGCGGAAAAGGCATCCTGGAACAGACGCACCGCGTCCTCGAAGGGAAGGTCCCCGTACGGGGCCAGCAGACGGCCCGACGGGCCCATGTCCGCAGCCACATAGCCGAGCCCGACGCGAGAGACGGCTTCCCTGGCAATGCGCACGCCCGCGCGCATACAGGACGGCGCAGCCTCGCCCAGATGCGCGGAGGTCGCGCCGAAGGTGTTGGTGGTCACGATGTCGCATCCGGCTTCCAGGTAGCGCCGGTGGACCTGCGCAATCCGGTCCGGATAGATAAGGTTCCATGTTTCGGGCCGCTCGCCGCCGGACAGGCCCATGGCCTGTAGCAGCGTACCCATGCCTCCGTCAAAGTACAGCAGCCGCCTGCCGAGCTCGTTACAAATTCCATTCATGGTCCTACCTCCACAGGGCGCAGCGCCATGAGCGCCGTCACGCTTTTTTCGGGCAGCATCAGCCCGCCAGAGGTCAGGCTGATACCGATGCGGCGCGCCTCCAGCCAGGAAAGCAGCGGTCCCTGGCAACTCAGCGGCGCGTCGCCGTAGCCGGGGCTGAAGCGGGGTGACAGGCGCAGGCCCTCGGCGGCCAATGCCGCGTTTCGTTCCTCCAAAAGCCCGTCGATGTACTCGTCCACCAGCGCGGACGCGCACGCGCCGACCGCCGCACCCAGAGCGGGGTCCGTCAACATCAGCCGGCGCACCAGCGCATCCAGCGGCGCGCCCAGTGTGACCGCCAGCGCAAGTCCCTCCCGCGCGCCCGCGAACAGGCGGCACAGATCCAGTGAGGGAATGTCCAGCACATCCGCAATCATGAGGCAGCCCTCACAGGCCCGCATAGCCGCGCGGCGCATCAGGCTTCGCGGCAGAGCCGCCTCCTGCGCCATGGGATAGGCCGATTCCAGCACCGCTAGTGCCTCCCCGGCGGGCTTGCCCCGAATGCCGAGATAGCGCGCCGCGTCGCGCAGGGCGCGCGCCTTAGCATCCATGGCGCAGGATGGGGCCCAGGTTGGCAAAGATCGCCGCCGCCACTTTGGGCCGGTTCATGGTATAAAGGTGGATGCGATTGACGCCGTTTGCCACCATGTCAATGATCTGGTCGGTGGCATAAGCGATGCCCGCCTTCTCCATGCTGTCCGGATCGTCGGCAAAGCGGTCCAGAATCGCCAGGAAGCGCTGGGGAAGCGTGGCATTGCTCAACCTCACGATACGGCGAATCTGCCGCGCGTTGACCACGGGCATGATGCCTGCCGTGACGGGAATATCGATGCCCTTGGCCAGCGCGCGGTACAGAAAGCGGTACAGAATGTCGTTGTCGAACACCATCTGGGTGGTGAGAAAATCCGCGCCGGCATCCTGCTTGCGGCGAAGATAGTCCAGATCGGCATCCCGGTCGGGGGATTCGGGATGTCCCTCCGGATAGCAGGCTGCGCCGACGCAAAACGCGCCGCGTTTGCGGATGGCGGCGATCAGCTCGGCTGCGTAGCGGAAGTGCTCCGCACCGGGAAAGCTCATGCCTTCGGGCAGATCGCCCCGAAGGGCCAGCACGTTTCGGATGCCCGCCTGCGCGAGGCCGTCCAGCGCTGCGTCCACCTTGTCCCGCGTGTCGCCCACGCAGGTCAGGTGGGAAAGCGCGGTCACGCCATGCTCCTGCACATAGGCGCTGATCTCGCGCGTAAACTGGGGCGCGGTTCCAGAGGCGCCGCAGGTAACGCTGACATAGGCCGGGGCCAGCGAGCAGATTCCGCTCACCGCGGCCTTGGCCTCCTCCACCTTGTCAAACACCTTGGGCGGAAACACCTCGCAGCTCAAATGCACGCCGGGCCGGTCAAACAGCTCTCGGATGGTCAATCGCAACGTCTCCTTTCAGCGAATGCGCGGTCAATAAAACTGGAAAAAGTATACGCCGCCCATCTCGCTGTAAATCATGTAATCACAGGCGGGGTCCACCTTTTCGCGCAGATAGTCGATCACCAGCGTGGGCGGCGGGTCCACCACGCCGGAGGCGATGCACACATCGTAGCGCAAAAGGTCGGAGGGGTCGAAGTTCAGCAGGTCGATACCAAAGGCTGCGAACTGCTCCACCGTGGCGGGCGAGCGCAGGTTCCATCCGCCCCAGCAAACCACATTGTGCGGAATGCCCTCGCTCACGTCCGGGAACAGGCGCGTATCCACCGCCAGGGTCAAATCATGGATGAACAGCATGTCCGGATTCCACAGGGCATACTCATCCAATGCCGCAGCCGGGTCGCCCACCTCGGCCGCAGCCTCCGCATCAGGCAGCAGCGCAGGCACGAGGTCGGCCAGCATCCAGCCGCATACGCACAGCTGCACAGCCACCAGCACGGCGCACAAACCCGTGCGCGCCCGCTGCGTCCAGCAGGCGGGCAGACAGGCCGGAAAAAGTCCGGCCGCGAAAGCCGCAAAGGGCAGAAATGCCAGCCACAGCACGCGCGTGGGCAAACGGCCCTCCAGCGTCAGATAGCCCAGCACCACGGCCAACAGCAAGGCGCCTCCCAGCAGGGCCGCCAGCAGACACGGCCTGAACTCGGCCCGCACACAGGCCAGCATCACGCCCAAAGCCCATAGTCCGGCAGCGATGCAGAACACCCAGGAAAAGGAGAGGCTGCCCCGCACGGCGGTTTGAAGGGTGCGCAGGGCGGCCTGAGCATCCGGCGTCCGTCCGCCCGCCTCCTCACAGGCCGCCAGCAGCGATTGGAGCGATTCGGTGGAGATGTCGGTATCCAAAAAGAAATAGGCATTGGCACGCTGGACGGTTCCATCCGTCCAGCCTACCGCTTCGAAAGCGTCCTTAGGGACCTCGGAAAGCGCATAATAATCCAGCAGCTGCGACCGTGCCTCCTGCCAGGCCAGATAATCCTCCTGGCCGCTGGCGGACACCTCCGCGGCGCGCCAGCCCATCAGGCCCGCGATCACAACCAGGCAGGCCGCTCCCGCCAGCAGCATCGCCCTGCTCCGCGCGCGGCGGTTCTCGCCGCTTCCCAAAAGCCACGAGACCAGCAGCGCCAGCCCGGCAAAGGCCAGAATGGGCCATAGCGCTTCCTTGCGAAGCGCATAGGCAAATGCAACCGGTGGAAGCGCAGCCACAATGCCCAACGCCGCCTGCCGGGGCGAGGCCTGCTCCCTGTCGATAGAGAGAATCTGCATGACCGCCGCCGCGCCCAGCATGGCTGCCGTCTGTGTAAAGGTGATGCGCGTGCACACCTCCAGGCACAGGCACGAGAACGCTACAGCAGCCGCGGTCCCCAGCCACAGCGGCCGTCCCGCGTTGACAAAGCACTGCATCAGGCCCTTTGCGCACATCCATACCGACAGGCACAGCAAAGCGATCTGAAACACGGAAAACCACGCCACCGTGGGGAACGCCAGCGCCAGCCAGTGCATGGGCCAAGCCAGGAGTCCATGGATGAAGATGTGGAAGCTGGCCGGCTCGCCCGTCTCATAGCCCATGAACGAGCGAAGAATGGCGATATCGTCATTCTGGCAGTAGCGCCAGTCCAGGCGCAGGGCGATCAGCAGAAACATCGCGGCTGTGATTCCCAGCGCGATCAGCCAGCAAAGGCGGCGGCTTCGGTTACGCATACGGTTCCCTCCCAGAGTCAAGGAATGTAAAATTGGAAGAAGTAGGCAAATCCGTTCTCGCCATAGATCATGCAATCCACATTGGGGTCTACCTTCTCGCGCAGATAGTTCAGCAGGTGGTTGGGAGGCGGGTCCACCACCGCGGTTGCAAAGAGCACGTCGTCGCGCAGGAAGGTTTCGGGCGGAAAATGCAGAAGGTCGATGCCAAAGTTGGCAAACTGCTGAATGCTCTCCCTGCTTCTGAGGCTCCATCCGCCCCAGTAACTCACATTGTGCGGAATGCCCATCGACGTATCCGGAAACAGGCGCAGATCCCCCACCAGCGTGATATCGTGGATGATGAGCATATCCTCGTTCATCAGGGCATATTCCAGCAGATCATTGACCGGATTGCCGAACTCCGCCTCGTGCGCCTCATCGGGAAGCAACCTGGGGAGCTGAAGCGCCAGGTGCCACGCGCAAAGTCCCAGGCAGGCCGCCGTGCAAAGCGCCGTCAGAGCGCGGGCGCCCCGCCCGCACAGCGCGCAGGGAAGCAACCCGAAGATCATGGCCGCCGCCGGCAGCAGTGCCATCAGCGCCGCGCGCAGGGGCAGGCGACCCTTGTCAAAGGCCAGGTAGCACAGCATGGCCGCCGCCAGCAGCACCGTCAGCAGCAGCGCTCCCAGCATCCTGAAGCGATCGCCGCGCGGCAGAAGCGCAGCGCCTGCCGCGGAAAGGACAATCACCGCCGCCAGCAGCCACAGGCTGGGCATCGCGGCGGGATTGTCAGCCGGAAAAGCCGCCAACACCTGCGCCGCCTCTCCAGCGCGCGCGGATAACAACATATCCCGCGTCGAGCGCAGATAGGCGGTTAGCTGGTCAAACGCTTCTGTCGAAACGCTCTCATCCAGGAAAAACCATTGCGAGCCCACCATGGCGGCCGTATTGGCGCTCCAGCCCACGCGGTCCAATTCCTCCTGTGGAATCCCTTCAAAGCCATAGCGGTCCATCAGATCCTCGGTCGAGGCCTGCCAGGCCAGGTAGTCACGCGCGCCGTTAGCGTCAATTTCCCATTCCCGAAGGCCCGTCAGCCCCGCCATCACCACCGCTGCGATCACAACGGAGACCACCAGCGGCTTTATGCTTTTGATCCGGCCAAAACCATCATCGCGCGCCGCCACATACAAAAGCGCCGCCCCGCAAAAGCACGCTATCGGCAAAGCGGCCACCTGGCGCAGCGCATAGGCGAGCACCAGCAGCACGAGCGCCAGACCCATGCCACGCAAAACCGCCCCGTAGGACGCCTCCGCATGGTCCACTGAAAGGATCTGTAAAACTGCCGCCGCCCCCAGAAGGGCCGCCGTCTGCGTAAAGGTGATGCGGGTTGCGTAAGGCAGCACGAAGGCGCAGGTAAAGGCCAGCGCAAACAAAGCGCCCAGCCAGAGCGGCTTTTTCGCCCCGGCAAAGCGCTGCATGATGCTTTTTTGGCAGACCGCGGAGGCCAAAAACAGAAACGCCAGCTGCATCCAGCTCAGCCACGCCACCCCAGGCACAGCGAGGCCCAACCAATGCAGAGGCCAGGCGAGCAAGCCATGAAGATAGATATGAAAATGCGCCGGCTCGCCCGTTTCAAAGCCCATAAAAGGGCGCAGAATCCCTGAATCATCGTTCACGGCATACTGGGGGTCCAGCACAAGGAAGATCAAGGCGAACATCGCCGCCGTCATCCCCAGCGCGGCCAACCAGCACACAGCGCTCCTCCGGCGTACGGTCATGAGCGTTCCTCCTCCCGGCCGTCATCCTTCTGACCGTCCGCGATCTCCACCAGATAGGGCGGGCGGCGGCGCGAGGCGTCGAACGTGCGCCACAAATACGCGCCCAAAAGGCCCAGCGTCATCATGACCACGCCGAAGCTGAGCAGCTGGAAGATGAACATCATGGTCCAGCCGGTCACGTCGATGCGGCCCGTGAGCTTGGACACCAGCGCGTCGATGGCCCAGATGACCGAGCCGACCACGGACAGAAAGCCCAGCCCCGTCACGATCGTGATGGGCAGGGTCGAGAAGCTGAACAGCGTATCCGCGACCAGCCGGATCTTCTTTTTCAGCGTCCAGCGGCTCTTGCCGATCTTGCGCTCCCGGCGGATATACGTGACCACGCCGGTTTTAAAGCCGCTCCAGAGGATCTGGCCGGTAAGCGCGCTGTTGGGCTCGTCCATGCGCTTGAGCACCTCGATGACGCGCCGGTCCACAAGGAACACGTCGAATCCCTTTTTGGGCATGCCCGGAAGGGCAAACTTGCGGGTCATGGCATAGTACAGGTCCGCAAAAAACTCCTGCGAGCGGCTTTCCTCGCGCCCCTCGCGCACAGCCAGCACCACGTTGTTGCCGCTCTGCCAGCTTCGGTACATGTCCAGCAGCATCTCGCTGGGCTCCTGAAGGTCGGCGGCCTTGACCACCGCGCAGTCGCCCGTGGCGTTGACCAGGCCGCAGAGCGTCGCCGCGTCGCTTCCGAAGTTGCGCGAAAGGTGAAAGATGCGGATGCGGCTGTCCTTTCTGGCCAGCTCGCGCATGACCTCATAGCTGTTGTCGCCGCTGCCGTCATCCACGAAGATCAGCTCGATGTCGAAATCCGCCTGATCCAGCACCTTTTCCTTGAGGTCGTCATAGAGCGGGGGCAGGTTCTCGGCGTTGTAGTACACGGGCACCACGACGCTCATCTTAGGCACGACCGTTCACCTCCCGCACGAAGGCATCGTAATCGCGGATGTATTCCTCCGCGTCATACGGCTCACTGGAGAGCACCAGCAGCACCGAATCGGGCGAGAAATCGTACATGTCCTTCCACACCATTCTGGGCAGATAGAGCCCCGTATGCGGCCGGTTGATGGAAAAGACCGCCTCGTTGCCCACGCCGTCGCGCACGCGCACCTTGCTGTGCCCCGCTACGTTGATGAGCACGAACTCGCTTCTTCGATTGGCATGGCAGCCGCGCACCACGTCGGCATCGCTTCCGTAGATGTAAAACACACGCTTGATCTCAAAGGGGATGTCCTTGAGACCCTCGACCACCACCAGATGGCCGCGCTCGTCGCCATGCTGGGGAAACTCCAGCATGTGAACCGATTCGCTACGCATGGCTCATTCCTCCCGGTATGCTTTGGTATAGATGCGGTTGAGCGAATGGAGGGCGCCATAGCCCTCCTTGTTCTGGATCAGGCCGGTATTGAGCACGCGGCCCCGTTCGTGCGTGCTGGTGCCGAAGGAGACGCATCTGGCGCCCAGCGCCAACCCTTCGCGCACCACGCTGTCATAGAGGTAGGTGGAGGGCACGCAGCCCTTGAGGGGCGCGGTAGCCAGGTACTGCGTGTGCAACACCCGCGCCTGGCTGAACCAGAACAGGCACGCGCCCGCAACCATCTCGCCCTCCGGGGTGAACACGCCCAGAAAGCGCGCCTCGTCGCGCAGCCTTGCGTCATGGAAATCCACCAGCTCCGCCAGCGTATGCACGGGCGTGGCGTCAAATTTCTTGAGATTCTGGCAAAGCAGCTCATAAAAGGCCGCCAGCTCCTCCTGCGTATGCAAGGGGCGGTCGGAAAGCCCGGCCTTGACGCACTTTTTGAGGTCATAGCGCTTGTTGAAACTGTAGGCGGCCACCAGCTCCTCGTGCGTGCGGCCCGCGACGAGCACATAGGCGGCGATCTCCAGTTCGTCCGTGTAGCCCGCGTGGTAGAGGGCGTATTGCAGCGCGTCGGTGGGATGCGTGCTGAACAGGTCGCTGGTGAGCTTGAGCTCGGCCGCGCCAAAGCCCTGCTCCCGCCAGAAGGCGTCCAGCTGCGAAACCAGCGCCACCAGCCGCGGCGCGCGAAGCAGCGCGGGCGCGATCACCAACCCGCCAAAGGTGCTGCCGGGATGGGAGCGCAGCATGCGCACCCCGTCCACGACCTGGGCGGCGGCGGGACAGACGGCCACCAGCTCCTGTCCGTCCAGCGCCATCAGGGACGCATCCTCAAACCGCCCGCTAGGATGGTAGCTCAAAAACCGGCGCGTCTGCAAAAAGGTGCCGTTCGTGGACCCCTCCATCACGAAGCGGTCCCAGCGTTCGTCCCACGAAGGGTCGTAGGGCAAGAGATGAAATGTATCCATGGCTCTCCTTTACGGGCGAAAGCGGTTGATGGTGTCGATCACGAAGGCCTGTTCGTCCTCGTGCAGGCCGTTGAACATGGGCAGGCTGAGCACCTCGCGGGCGTTTTTTTCGGTGATGGGGAAATCGCCCTCATGATAGCCCAGGTAGCGGTAGGCCTCGCTAAGATGCGGCGGAATGGGATAGTGGATCTCGCTGCCGATGCCGTTTTCCGCAAGCCACGCCTTGAGCGCGTCACGGTGCGGGCTGTGGATGACGAACTGATGCCATGTGCTCTCCACGCCCGGGCGCACCTTGGGCAGCGCGAGAAATTCCGTGTTTAGCCCCTCCATATAGCGCCGGGCGATCTGGCGGCGCTCCGCGTTGAGTTCGTCCAGAAAACCCAGCTTGACGCGAAGTAGCCCGGCCTGAAGCTCGTCCAGACGGCTGTTGGCGCCCACGACTTCGTTGTGGTATTTGACGCGGCTGCCGTAGTTGCGAAGCGCCCGGCACCGCCCGGCGAGCTCCTCGTCGCCGGTGACGATGCAGCCGCCGTCGCCGAAGGCCCCCAGGCCCTTGGTGGGATAGAAGCTGAAGCAGCCGATATCGCCAAAGGCGCCGGATTGTTTCCCGTGAAACAATGTGCCGTGGCTCTGCGCGCAGTCCTCCACCAACCGGAGGCCGTATTTTTTCACGATCCTGGCAATCTCGTCCATGTCGCAGGTCTGGCCGAAGAGATGCACGGCCAGAATGGCCTTCGTTCTGGGTGTGACGGCGGTCTCGATGCGGCCGGCGTCGATGTTGTCGTACTCGTCCGGCTCGACAAACACGGGCGAGGCGCCGTTGATGGTGATGCCCATCACGCAGGCGATATAGGCGTTTGCGCAGACGATGACCTCGTCCCCCGGACCGATGCCCAGCAGGCGAAAGGCCATCCACAGCGCATCCAGCCCGCTGGCCAGACCCACGCAGCATTTCACTCCGAGATAGGCGGCAAAGGCTTCCTCAAACGAGGCGACCTCCTTGCCCAGAATGTACCATCCGCTGCGGAGGACTTCCAGCGCCTTTTTTTCGTATTCGGCGGCATGCAGCTCAAAGGGCCGCTTGAGGTCGTTTGCCGGAATCCTGACCGCCTGCGCCATAACACCCGCTCCCCCTGCATTAAGAAAATTCCATTTCATTATAATGGTTCCGTGGGGATTGTCAACAACGGCGCATTGCGGTACAATGGCACAAGCATGCCCGCTCCGGCGGGAAGAGGGAGGCCGTCATGGAACGTTTTCACGCCCTTTGGCGCCACGCGATGCAAAGGCCATGGATCGCCAAATGCTGGCAATTCGTGAAATTCGGCATCGTGGGCGTATCCAACACGCTGATTTCGCTGGCAGTCTATCAGCTTGCGCTGAACGCGCTGGGGATGCACTACCTGGCCGCCAATTTGCTGGGGCTGGTCATCAGCGTGATCAACGCCTACTACTGGAACAACCGCTGCGTGTTCGGCGGCGGGCAGAAGCGGCCGTTTTCCAGGCATGTGGCGCTGTATTTCAAATCCCTGACGGCCTACGGCGGCACCTTCGTGCTGGACTCGGTGCTGCTGGTCTTTTGGGTCGAGGCGGTGGGCGTCCCGGAGGCGCTTGCCCCGGTGCTGAATCTCTGTATCACCATTCCGCTGAACTTCCTGGTCAATAAATACTGGACGTTCCGCCGGTAGCGGAACGCAAAAAAGCCCCCGGCGAGGAATAGGCTCCTTCGCCGGGGGCTCTGTCTGTCTTAGGCCTGCATGGCCATGGTTTCCGCGGTGGCCGTAAGCTCGCCGTTTCCGTCCACGTCCACCCGCACGGTCTGTCCGGGCAGCACATCGCCGGCGACGATCTTGCGGGCCAGCATGGTCTCCAGATGGCTCTGCATGTAGCGCTTGAGGGGCCGCGCGCCGTAGACCGGGTCGAAGCCCGCCTCGGCGATGGCGTCCACCGCCGCGTCGGTCAGCACCAGGTCGATGTTCTTCTCGCGCAGGCGACCGGCCAGATGTCCCGCCAGCAGGCGCACGATCCGGGCGATCTCGTCCTTTTCAAGCGGCTTGTAGAACACGATGTCGTCGATACGGTTGAGGAACTCCGGACGGAATTGGGTCCTGAGCAGCTGCATCACGCTGTCGCGGGCGCTCTGGGTGATCTCGCCGTTCTCGATGCCGTCCAGCAGGTACTGGCTACCGAGGTTGGAGGTCATGATGATGATGGTGTTCTTGAAGTCCACCGTACGGCCCTGACTGTCGGTGATGCGGCCGTCGTCCAGCACCTGCAGCAGGATGTTGAACACGTCGGGATGCGCCTTTTCCACCTCGTCGAGAAGCACGACGCAATAGGGCTTGCGGCGCACGGCCTCGGTGAGCTGTCCGCCCTCCTCGTAGCCCACGTATCCCGGAGGCGCGCCGACCAGGCGGCTGACGGAGAACTTCTCCATGTACTCGCTCATGTCGATGCGCACCATGTTCTTCTCGTCGTCAAACAGGCTTTGCGCCAGCGCCTTGGCCAGCTCCGTCTTGCCCACGCCCGTGGGGCCCAAAAACAGGAAGGAGCCGATGGGGCGGTTTTCATCCGCGATACCGGCGCGGCTGCGCAAAATGGCCTCGGAGACCTTCTGCACGGCCTCGTCCTGACCGATCACACGGCGGTGCAACTCCTCGGGGAGCTGGAGCAGCTTCTCGCGCTCGCCCTCCTTGAGCTTGGTCACGGGGATTCCCGTCCAGCGGCTGACAATGCGGGCGATCTCATCGTCGGTCACCTTGTCGCGCAGCAGGCTTTCGTCCCCGCGCTCGCGCTCGGCGATCTCCTCCTCCTTGGCCAGCTCGCTCTTGAGGCTGGGCAGCTTGCCGTATTTCAGCTCCGCTGCCTTGCCCAGATCATAGGCGCGTTCAGCCTTCTGGATCTCGGCGTTGACCTGCTCGATCTGCTCGCGCAGCTTCTGCACCTTCTGGATGGCGGTCTTTTCGTTCTCCCAGCGTGCCTTCATGGCGTTAAACGCCTCGCGCTGCTGGGCCAACTCCTTCTCCAGCATCTCCAGACGGCGGCGGCTGGCCTCGTCCTCCTCCTTCTTCAAAGCCGCCTGCTCGATCTCCAGCTGCATGATCCGGCGGCTGACCTCGTCCAGCTCGGAGGGCATGGAGTCGATCTCGGTACGGATCATGGCGCAGGCCTCGTCCACCAGGTCGATGGCCTTGTCGGGCAGGAAAC
>USFL01000012.1 GCA_900553905.1 uncultured Eubacteriales bacterium
CCACAAAGGTCACGGCCAGATCGGGGCGCGCGTTCACCAGCGTGCCTTCAAACAGCCGGCTCATGTCAAACTGCCCATTGCCGCGGGAAATCTCATGAAAATGCTGATGAAGCGGGACGTCGAAAAGGCTCATGCCGAAATCGACCTCCTGAAGGTAGCCCAGCAGCACGTTTATGTCCCGATGCCAGTATTCGCCCACAGCGAAGAGCTCTCGGCCCGCATAGGCGCGCATATCCGCCAGCCACGCCTTGTAGAACGAGGCGCTGATGTGCTTGACCGCGTCCAGTCGGAAGCCGTCCAGCTCCGTGGTGTCGATGTACCAATGGCCCCAGCGGCTTAGCTCCTCACGCACGGCGGGGCTGTCGGTATCCACATCCGCGCCCATGAGGTAATCATAGTTGCCCCGCTCCTTGTCCACATCCTGTTGCCAGGTCTTTCCGTCGATGCGGTACAGGCCCGGTCGGCGCGTGGCCTCGTTCCAGTCCACGCCGCTGAAGCACTCGTGCGTCCAGATGAAGTCGCTGTATTTCCCGGCACGGCCCGGAAAGGTGAAGCGCGTGAAGATGACGGCGGGGATTTCGGGCGTGTCGGTCTGGGAGCGGTCGTCGGGGTTGTCGCAATGCACGGTCACCGCCTCGGACTCATCTGCGCCCATGCGGTGGTTGAGCACGATGTCGGGCAGCACCTGCAGGTCCGCCAGGTGCAGCATGCGGATGGCCGCCAGGTATTCGGCGCGCGTTCCGTACTTGGTGCGCACCGTGCCCTTCTGGTCAAACTCGCCCAGGTCGTAGGTATCGTAAACGCCGTATCCCACGTCGTTGACGCCGCCGTTGCCCTTATAGGCGGGCGGCAGCCACAGGGCGGTAAAACCCATGCGCCGCAGCTGTAGCGCATCTCTTGCAGCCTTGCGCCACAGCCCGCAGTCATTGGGAAGCTCCCATTCAAAATATTGCAGCATCACGCCATTCAGCATGAGATTCACCTCCTTGAAAGGGGGATAAAAAAAGTCCCCCGTCTCCATTATATGCAACGGCTGCATAATGGGCAAGCGGCAGGCGCAGCGTCCCACGCGCGAAGCGCGCGGCGAAACCCCAGAAAACCAGCGCTTTTGGACTTCGGATGCGGCCGGGGCGCAAAGGGTCATTTTTTACAAACGGGCCACACTGCCGCAATAAACGCTTTACAATTTATTTCCATTGTGATATATATGTCAGAAAAGCGGTATCCATGTGCCGCCGATCATTCGCCATAACGGGCGAAGAAAGAAGGAGAGACAAAATGAAGCGGATTTTTGCGACTTTGCTGGCGCTGTGCCTTTGTGTAGCGGGCGCCGCCATGGCGGAAGAGGGCGCAGGGAAATGGGCCGCGGGCGATACGGTGGTCTTTGGCAGCTATGAGCAGGACAATGACCTGACCAACGGCAAGGAGCCGCTGGAGTGGATCGTGCTCAAGACCGAGGAGGGCCGCGCGATGCTCATCACGCGATACCTGATCGACGCGCGCGCCTATCACAAGGCGTTTGTAAACATGACATGGAGCGAATGCACGCTGCGCCAGTGGCTCAACGACACCTTTCTGACGGAAGCGTTTTCCCAGGATGAGCAGGCACGCATCCAGGAGGTGCTGGTGGTCAACGACGATAACCCGCATTACAGCACGCGGGGCGGCGAGGACACCATGGACCGGGTATTCCTGCTCAGCGAGGCGGAAGTGCTCGAGTTTTTCCCTGAGCAGGAGCAGCGCACCTGCCAGGCGACCGAATACGCCAAGGCGCAGGGCGCGTATGTGGATGAAAACAACGGCAATTCGTGGTGGTGGCTGCGCTCGCCGGGCGTGCGGCCCGTGGACGCATGCGGCGTGCGCGCGGACGGGCGCATCAGCGGATACGGCAGCCGGGATGTGAACCGCCCCAGCGGTTCGCTCCGCCCGGTGATCTGGGTGACCATGGGGGAATAAGGGCTGGATGAAAGGGCCGCGGCGGAAACCCGGCTGGCTGTGTGCCAGCTCAGGCTTTCCGCCGCGGTCTGTTTTTATTTTCCGGCCGGTTCCGGCGTCGATGTCGGTGTCGGCTCCGGGGTGGGGGCGGGCAGGTAAGCATAATCGCGCCAGCCGTCACCCTGTGCTACGGGGCCGTCCTGGCCCTCGCTGTCCGCATCAATGCGCGCCCAGACCGCCTCGGCGGCCTCGCCCGTCACCAGGCGGGGCTGGAAATCATTGACCTCCGGATCACCGGACACGTTCGCCGCGTACACGCGCAGCTGCTGCCCAAGATAGGTGCCGTCATCATCAAAGGTGAGGGTCAGGCGCAGGGCGCAGCTTTCCAGCGCACGCACCTTCACGTTGCCTCCGAAACAGAAGTTGCCCATGCTGTAGAAGATGTAGCGGCCGTTGTAGACCTCCAGCCCCTGCACCACATGCGGATGGCTGCCCGCGATGAAATCCGCCCCCATGTCGATGAGCTTGTGGGCCAGCTCGGTCTGGGCATTGGTGTGCTGGGAGGAATACTCCGTGCCGGTGTGCTGGGCAAAGATGACGGCGTTCACCCCCTCCTCCTCGCGCAGGACGCGAATTTGTTCGGTCAGCTGCTCCCGCAGGGTATAGAAATGCACGCGCTGCATGCCGAAAAAGGCGATCTTGATGCCGTCCTTTTCATAGATGTAGGGCGTCAACTCGTCAAAGACGTGCACGCCCGCGCCGGTGAGCGCCTCCACGGTGCTGGTTTTGCCCTGATTGCCGTAGTCCAGCGTGTGATTGTTGTCCAGGTTGGCGGCCTCGATGCTGGACAAGGGCAGGATGCGCGCAAAGTTCGTCGGGCCGCGGAAGCAGTAGGTTTTGTTGACGGCGTTGCGGGCGTCATCCTTGAGCACGCCTTCGAAGTTGATAACGGTCAGGTCATCTTCGGCAAAGAAGTCGCGCATCTTTTCAAAGAAGTAGGTATAACCCTTTTCCCGGGCATAGTCGTGGAAGGACCCTTCGCGGTTGATCAGCCAATCCTCGCCGCCCAGCGTGCAGTCTCCCACAAAGGTGATGGTGACGGTTTTTTCGGCCAACGCCGCGCCCGTCATGGCAAGCAGGACCAGGCACAGCGCCGCTGCAAGCGCTTTACGCATGCGCAGCCTCCTTTCCCCGGGCGCGCCGCCGCAGCGTCAGCAGGCCCGCGCCCATGGCGGCCAGCACGGCGGCCATGACGGCATAGAGAATGCGGTTGTCAACAGGAGACTTGTCAAAGGCAAATTCCAGCGCTACCAACGCGCCGATGCCCGCGGCCAGCCCCAACACACTCCCCGCGGCGGCTGCGCGCGAAGGCCTTGCGCGCAAAAGCCATAGGGCCGTCACCGCCGCCAGCATCACCGCGCACCACAGCTGGTTGACGCGCACGAAGCCGAAGCGCAGAAAACCGTCGCGGCGCAGGCTTTCCCAGAAAACCTGCGTGAGGGCAAAGAGCAGCATGCCCGTGAGCGCCGCGTCCTGCGGGCGGCGCAGGCAGCGCCATGTGACCGCGCAGACGGCAAGGGCCGTCAGCCCCTCCCACACAAAGACGGGAAAGCGCAGGTCTCCGTAGACGTCGGGAACGGCAAAGGGGAAGAACTGCCAGAAGGGGTTATCCACATAATCGCCGATCCCCTCGGTGGTCAGGCATTCGGCAAAGCGGCCCAGCGCCGCCGCTAGCAGCAGGGCGGGCATGGCTGCGCCCAGCGTGGACAGGCAACCCCGGCGGGTGATGCGCCCCAACAGCGCCGCGGCGGCCAGCACCCCCACAAACGCGCCGGCCATGGAGTAGCCGCCCAGATCGAAGTGGTAAAGGAAAGAGGGGCCGAAATCCACCGCGATGAAGCTGGCTTTGACCGCGCAGTAGCCCAGGCGCGCGCCGACAAAGCCCAGCGGCAGCGCCCACAGCGAGAAGCGCAGACCCTCCGCCGCCGCGCCAAATGCCTTGCGGAAGCTGGCCATCGATAGCAGCGCGGCGAGCAGCAGCCCAACGGCGAGCGCCGCGCCGTAGGGATAGCAGGAAAGTCCCAGAAGGGAAAACAGAGGCGTGGGTTCTCTCATGGCTTACTCCTGATTCACAAGCGTGGCAAAGTAGAGGATGTCGCAGATGGAGCGGACCTTGTGGGTGCTCAGGGCGTTGATCTTTTCATTGTTGAGCACCATGGTGGAGGAGCTGCCGCCATCCAGGTTATAGGCGCTTTGCACATCCAGCGTGCCCATGAACTCCGCCATCTGCGGGATGGTCAGCCCCACGGAACCGGGGTTTTCCGGACCCTCCGTGGCCACGCACACGTAGGACAGCGGGCCGGACTGGGCCACGACCATGCGCTGCGCGGGCTTGTCGTAGGCCACATCGTCCAAAAAGCCGCCTTCCACTACCTTGCCGTCCACCACCAGGGCAGGGCCGAAGCTGAAGGAGTTGATCACCGTTCCCTCAAACGCCGCCAGCTTTTCGGAAGTGGCATCCTCAACGATGTGAAAATCGCCCTGATCGTCGATGAGCAAAATGTCGCTGCCAGGGGCGGGATTGTCGCGGTAGAGCGTACCCTGCCGGACCACGTAGCCGTTGCTGGAGAAGTTGAAGTAGTCGCCGTTGACGGCGAATACCGCCTGCACCCGCTTTGCCAGCCGGGCGCCGGGCGTCTGGGTATCGCTGCCGTAGCGCCCCGCCATGGCCGTGCGGATCTGCGAGGGGTCGGAGATGGTGACACGGGCGATGAGGATCGTGGTATCGTAGGCGCGCGTTTCCTCCACCGTCACGGTGATGGTGTCGTCTCGGTAGCTAAGGCCGTCATAGCCGTTTTCCAGGGGCAGGCCGCCCATTTCCGCCTCCAGGCTCAAGGCGGGGTACGTATCCTCGGCCAGCGCGCCATCCACCAGCGCGCCCGACGGTACCGCAAACATCAGCGCCGCCAGCAGGGCCAAAAGAATCAGGGCCCGAACGACGTTTTTCATGGTAGCCAAGCACCTCCATCCATGCCCCGAAGGGCAAAAAACACCATTTTTTGAAACGTAGTATATCATAGCGGATAGACGGGACCTTGTCAACGAGCGCGCAGAGCGGCTTTTGATCAAAAATGTTACGTAAATATGAAGGATGTGCTTGACAGATTTAACAATCTGACCTACAATAAACGCTGGGACACAACGCACTTAAGCCATTTCAATCTGTGGAGGGCATGCAGATGAGGCACGGAAACCGTTGGGCGCGCCTGTTGGCCGCCGTGTGCGCCATGGCGCTGTTTTTGTCGGTGATTTCGCCGGCGCTGGCGGCAAAGTATCCTTATGATACGATCAGCATGGATGATGTGAACATGCGTAGCCGCGCCAACACCACATCCACCATTCTGAAAAAAATCCAGAAGGGCGATACCGTGACCATTCTGGGCGTCACGGGCAGCTTTTATCGCGTGGAATTTGACGGCAAGACCGGCTACGCGATGAAAAAGTATATCGACGGCACCGATCCCTCGCCTGATCCCTCGCCCGACCCGGCGCTGAGCATGCAGGCGCCGCCGGCCATATCCGAATACCCCTATGATACCACGGTCATCGACTATGTGAAGCTGCGCAAGGTCGCCGAGGCGGAGGGAGAGGTCATCCTGACCATTCCCGCCGGCAGCGTGGTAACGGTGTATGACCGCACCAGCAACGGCTTTGTCAAGGTCAAATACGACGGCAAGACCGGCTATTGCGTGGAGACGCATATCAACCTGGCCAACATCCCTGCGCCTACGCCCCAGCCGGGCGCGGAGAAGTATACCGAGCTGAAAAACGGCAGCGAAGGCGCGGCCGTGACCGCCCTCCAGTCCGCCCTGGCGGAGCTTGGGTACCTAGAGGAGGAGGACGTGGACGGCAAGTTCGGCAGCAAGACCGAAGATGCGCTCAAGGTGTTCCAGAAGCGCAACGGCCTTGCTCAGGACGGGATCGCCAGCCAGGACCTTCAGCTCAAGCTTTATGAGGACACCCCCAAGGATACCCGCGGCTATCGCCAGTATGTGCGCACGGTACCGCCTGTGGCGGGCGCAGTGATCCGCGAAAAGTCCAAGGGCGAGCCCGTGACCAAGCTGCAGACCCGCCTCAAGGAACTGGGCTACTACAAGGGCGAGCTCACCGGCGTGTGCGACGAGGACACGGTGGCCGCCATCAAGCTCTTCGAGGGCAAGCATGGCTTGGTGGCCGACGGCGAAATGAGTGCCGCCGACCAACAGGTGCTCTATGGCGCGACCGCCATGGAGGCATCCGTGGTGGTGACGCCATCGCCCACGCCTACCGTGAAGCCGCCGACAAAGACGCTCCGCCCCGGCGACAAGGATGACGAGGTCAAGCTTCTCCAGCAGCGCCTCAAGGATCTGGGCTATTATACGGGCAACATCACCGGCGTGTATAACACCGCCACCACCGAGGCCGTCAAGGCGTTCCAGAAAAAGAGCTCTCTGGAGCAGGACGGCATCCTGGGCCCCATCACCCGCACGGTGCTTTATGGCGTGAATGCTATTTACGCGGTGCCCACGGCCATTCCTGTCTCCACCCCCACGCCCACCACGACGCCCCTCACGCCGGAGAACGTGATCGTCATCCGCGCGGGCAGCATGGGCGAAGTGGTGCGCAGGTTGCAGGCGCGCTTGCAGGAGCTGGGTTACTATACCTCCCGTCTGGACGGCGTGTATCTGACCGACGATATCGAGGCTGTGCGCGCCTTCCAGAGCGCCAACGGCCTTAAGGTGGACGGCAAGGCCGGCTATGAGACCCAGACCGCCCTCTACAGCGATTCTGCCATCCGCGGGAACGCCAATGTGACGTCTGGCGAAACCGCGCTGGTGAACACCCTGCGCTACGGCAGCGAGGGTGCCGAGGTGACCACGCTGCAAAACCGCCTGATCGCCCTAGGCTACCTGGCGGGCAGTGCGGACGGCAAGTTCGGGCGCAATACCAAGTCCGCCGTCATCGCTTTCCAGAAGGCCAACGGCCTGTCCGCGGACGGCGTGGTGGGCGAGGATACCTCGGCCAAGCTCTACGCCAGCAATGTGGTCAGCAACACCGTCAGCAGTACGCAGACGCTGCGCGTGGGCGCGGTGAGCGACGCCGTGCGCGATATGCAGAACCGTCTGATCACTTTGGGCTATCTGGAAAACGGCGAGGCGGACGGCAAGTTCGGCGTCAAGACCAGCCTGGCGCTGATTGAATTCCAGAAGGCCAACGGCTTGTCCGCGGACGGCATCGCGGGCACCAAGACGTTTGCCAAGCTCAACTCCGTCTCGGCCATCACCGCCAGCGGGAGCGGCAGCTCCACCAGTTCCGGCACCACCTCCAACACCACCGCCGCGGCGCCTACGGTGACCACCATCAGCGCCTCGCAGGTGCGCTACGCCAACTGGTACAGCGAGGTCAAGGCCCGCTGCCGCCTGTTCCCCAACGCAACGATCTATGACTTTACCACCGGTATCAGCTGGCAGGTCAATATCTTCAGCATGGGCGCGCACGCTGACGCCGAGCCGCTCACCGCGCAGGACACCGCCAACATGAACCGCGCCTTCGGCGGCAAGACCACCTGGAACCCCAAGGCCGTATGGGTGGTGCTCAGCGACGGAACCGTGTACATGGCTTCCACGCACAATACGCCGCATGACACCTATCATATCAGGGACAACAACTTTGACGGCCATATCTGCATCCACTTCCCGCGCACGCAGGCGCAGGTGGAGAAGATCGGACCCTATGCCACCTCGCATCAGAAGGCCATCGACCTGGGCTGGGAAGCCACGCTCAAGCTGGCCACTTACTATTGATCAGCGGTAAATGAAAAGATCCCCGCCGGCTTCAAGGGCTGGCGGGGATCTTCTTTGTTATACAGGCAGGCGAATCAGCTCATAACCTCCGGCTTCCTCCAAGGTATGCGTCACCAGAATCACGGTGCGGCCTGCCGTATGCGCTTCCACCAGGCGCATCACCCTTGCGCGGGTTTCTTCATCCAGGCCCTTGTAGGGTTCGTCCAAAGTCAGCACATCGTACTCGGCCAACAGGGCACGGCACAGCGTCACGCGGCGCCTCATGCCGCCGCTGAACGCGGATACCGGCAGGGAAAGGCTTTCTAAGGGAATGCCCAGCGCAAGCAACAGCTCCTCGGCCTGCGCGGCCGGCACGCGGGCCGCCAGGCGCACGTTGGCCGCGGCAGTCAGCCGGTTCAGAAGCCGGTCCTCCTGAAACACGGCGCTGAAGCGCGTCCCCTTCGGAATGCGCATCTGGCCGCCGTCAGGCGTCTCCAGGCCCATCAGCAGGCGCAGCAGCGTGGTCTTGCCGCAGCCGGAAGGCCCCATCAGGCAGGTGCGGCTTCCCGGCGAAAACCGGGCTGAAAAATCCCGGATGACCGGGCGGCCGTCAAAAGCCTTTGAGACGTTTACCGCTTCCAGCATCCGAAGGCCCTCCTTTCCAGAACATCCATCAGGAGCGTAAGCAGCCTTTCACAACCGATGCTCAACACTACGACCGCCACCGTCCAGCAGAACAGATCGGGCGTTTCCAGATAGATTTTGGCCTTGTAGAGCTTTTCCCCGATGGAGCCGGAAGGAATGCCGATCACCTCGGCCGCCACGCCGCTTTTCCAGCACAGGCCGATGGCCAGACCCAGGCCGGAGCGAAGAAACGGCGCCACCTGGGACAGGTACACCGTGCCCAGCTGACGGCGAAACGGCACGCGGAACACGCGCGCCATTTCAATCAGCCGGGGATCGGTGCTGTCCAGCCCGGCCAGGACGTTTGCATAGATCACGGGAAAGCCGATCAGCAGGCTGATGACCACGCTCAAATCGCGGCTGGAGACCCACAGGAGCACCAGAATCACGAAGGAAGCCACCGGCACCGCTTTGACCGCGGCCACCAGCGGCATCAGCAGCTCGCGCACGCGGCGGAAGCGGTAGGCGGCCGCAGCCAGCGCCACGCCCAGCAGGGCGCTGAGCAGAAAGCCCAGCAGGATGCGACCTACCGAAAAGCCGACCGCGCGCCAGAAGGCGGCCTCAAACGCCAGCTCCAGCAGGCGTTTGAGGGCCGTCAGAGGCGAGACGAGCAGAATGGGCGCGTCCACCCACCAGGCGGCGAGCTGCCATACGGCCAGCCATACCAGCACCGCCCACAGGGGCATGCGGGGCTTAGCGCTGGTAGTAGAAGGCTTCATCCGGCAGGGCGCCGCCCACGGAGGCGGGGTTCTGGTCATAGAGCACCTCGAGATAGCCCGACAGCGCCTGGGTCATTTCCGCACCGTCGATGTAGACGATGGCGCACTGGGGCAGGGCGACCTTGGCGACCTCCTCGGTGATGATGTCGTACTGGCCGATAAGCGCGGCCGTTTCGTCCACGTGCTCGTTGGCATAGGCCACGGACTGCTCATAGGCGTCCAGGAAATCGCTCACGGCCTGCGGGTTCTCCTCGATGAAGGCGCTGCGCGCCACCACCACGCCGGTGATGAGCATGCTGGGCGCTTCGCTGCCCTCCTGCGCCTTGGCCCATTCGTCGTTGAGGTCCAGGGCCACCTGCACGGTGGGCTGCTTCATCTGCGCGGTGGTCACAAAGGGCTGGGGCAGCAGCGCCAGGGAACCTTCGTTGGCCAGCAGCGAGGCCAGGCACTCGGCGTGCTCGGACTTGTATTCCACGGTCACGTCGGTTTCAGGATCCAGACCGTTTTGCGCTAGCAGGTAGTTCAGCGCATATTCCGGAGAAGCGCCCTTGCCGCTGGCATAGAGGGTGCGGCCCTTGAGGTCGGCGATGCTGGAAACGCCGCTGTCGCCGTTTTCCACAATGTAGAGCACGCCCAGCGTGTTGATGGCCAGCACCTTGACCGCGCCTTCGGTGTTGTTGTAGAACACGGAGGCCATGTTGGCCGGGACGGCCGCGATGTCCACCTCGCCCTTGACCAGCTTGGGGGTGATTTCGTCAATTGCGGCGGAAATGGTGAAGTCATAGGCGTCCGGCGCATCGCTCATCATCTTGACCATGCCCATGGCCGTGGGACCCTTGAGAGCGGCCACGCGGGGAGCGGATTCGGCGACGGCGGCGCCCAGCATCAGCATCAGCGCCATGACAAGGGCCGTCAGGCCCATCAAGAACTTTTTCATAAATGAATCATTCCTTTCTTTCCTGTGGAGGCTGCGCGGCTTTGGCAGAGGTGAGGGCGCTCTTGGCCCGCACGCCCGGCAGGCTGCCCAGCCGGCCGGTAAGCGCGCCCAGCTGCTCGTTGGTCCCCCGCACGATGAGGCCGATCACGGCCTCGCCGCCCTGGGGGTCAGGCACGCCCATGCGCCCGCGGATGATGGGGGCAAAGCCTGAGAGGATTTCGTTAACCGCGCGCACGGAGGCGCGGTCCTCCACCACGATTCCCACAAAGCCCAAGCGTTCCTCTGCCATTTCGGCTTCCTCCCTGTTTTCAGGCAAATCAAAAACCGCAGATCCCGTCCATCCGGAAACTACGGCACAAACGAACGATACATATGAAACGCCTCCTTCCTCATCTTGGGCGAAGGAAACATCGTTCCCGCGCCCGCAACCGGGAGCAAACACTGGCCCATCCGCCTCCGCCGCACGCAAGCCGCTTGGTTTTGCCGGATGGTTAGTCCTAGTATACACACTTTTTCAGCGAATGAAAAGACTTTTTTGGGGGCCGCAGTGTTGCGGCCCCCAAAAAGCGTTAGGGTTCAATCATGTCCAGAGCGACCTCATAGGCCGCTTTCAGCTGGGCGTCGTCCAGGTCGCCAATGTCGTACATCGTGGTGTCGCCTTCAGGAAGCGTAGCTTCAATATCGGGCGTGATACCCACCTTGTGGACCTCGTTGCCGTTGGGGGTGTAATACTGCGCTACGGTCAGCTGCATGCCCGCGCCGCGCGTGCCCACGGGCAGCACGTACTGCACCACGCCCTTGCCGAAGGTCTGCGTGCCCACGATGGTGGCGCGGCCCCGGTCCTGCAGGGCGCCGGCCAGGATCTCGCTGGCCGAGGCGGAGTATTCGTTGACCAGCACGACCAGGGGAATGGGGTTTTCCTTGCCGTCGGTGGTGGTGGTGTACAGCTCTGTGGTGCCGTCGCGGTAGACCAGCGAGGCCACGTTGCCCTCCTCCAGGAACATGTCCGCCACCTTTTGCGCATCGTCCACCCAGCCGCCGGGATTGTCGCGCAGGTCGATCACCAGCGCCTTTGCGCCCTGGTTCATCAGGTTGTCCAGATGCACGGCGAAGGACGGGCTGCAATCGCCGCTGAACTCGTAGAGCGAAATATAGCCCACATCCCCATCAAGCATGCAGCTGTTGACCCAGTTGACATGCACCACGGCGCGCTGCACCACGAAATCCAGCAGCTGGTCCCCGCGCTGCACCTGCACGTTGACAGGGGTGCCGGGTTCGCCGCGCATGATGTTGACGGCGTCCTGCAAAGTGGTGGTGACCACGTCGATATCCTCCACGCGGGTGAGCACATCGCCCTTGCGCAGTCCCGCGTCCAGCGCGGGGCTATCCAGGAACACGCGGCTGATGGTGCACAGCCCCGTGGTGTAGTCGCCCATGATCTGGATGCCGATGCCTGCGTACTCGCCCTCGTCGTCGGCCCAGAGCTGGGCGTACTGATCGGGGGTATAGTAATAGGTGTAGGGATCGCCCAGACCATAGAGCAGGCCCATCTCCGCGCCGTCAAGCATGGCCTCCGTATCCGGCTCCTGATAGTAATACTGCTCCACGATCTGCCAGATCTCATCCAGCTCGGCATAGCGCTGCAGGCGCTCGTACTCCGCGCGGGTGATGGTCACGGTATCGTCCGCACCGGTGACCAGGTCGCTGATGGTGGTGGGCAGCAAAGCGCAGCCCGTGAGCAGCAGCGAAACCATCAGCGCCAGGCACATGAGCTTGAAACGTTTGTTGGAAGGGGTTTTCACTGGTTTACCGCCTCGTTTCCTATGGCTGTCAATAAATTTGCCGGGGCTTTTCCTGGCCGCACTTTTTCAGCTCATAGAGGATTTTGAAGGTGACCGCGTCGTCAAAATGGCGCAGGTCCAGCCCGGTTTGCCGCTGCACCTTGTCCAGCCGGTAGACCAAAGTGTTGCGGTGGATGAAGAGCTGCCGGGCTGTGTCGGAGAGATTGAGGTCCTTGCGGAAGAACATCTCGATGGTCTGCAGCATCTCCTCATTGAACAGCTTGGCGGTTTTGCGGCTGAAGAGCAGGCTGTGGTAGAGCATGCTTTCCTCGCGGGGCACGTTCATCAGGAAGCGCTCCAGCATCAGCCGCCGGAACATGTGGATGGAATCGCCGGGGTGGAAGATGCTCCCCACCTCCATGGCGCGCTTGGCCTCGACATAGCTTTCCCCAAGCTGGGCCAACGTATGCTTTTCCTCGCCGATGCCCACGGTGGCGGTCTGCACGGCTTCCTCCATCAGGGTTTCCTGCACTGCCTGGGCAAACTGATACAAATCGTCCATACCGTCGATGCCGTTCATGTCCTTGATGAGCGCGACCAGGTGGCGGTTCATCTCCACCAGCACGTCGGTATCGCTCAGGGGCACCAGCTCTCCCAGAAGGCTGAAAGCGCTGGAACGCTCCGTCTGCTCGATCTGGAATAGCACCACGCAGCGCTCCATCTCCAGGGGAATCTGGTGCTCGCCCGCACGGGAGATCAGATCGGTGCCGGAAAGCTCCTGCTTGAGCGCGCGACGGTACACGTCGGTATGGCTGGCGATGGACAGGCTGCTCTTGAGCAGGCTCATGATCATGGCGTCGGCCACGCACAGCACATCCTCCGCGCCGGGCGCGCTTTCAGGGGCCACGAGATACAGGGGCGGATGCACGTCCAGAACGCGGAAAAAATACCGGCCCGCATGATGGTTGAGCCCCTGGGCGAGCACGCCCGCGGGAAGGGATGCGGGCTCCCCGTCCTCCGGCACCAGACAGGCGCCGGAAGCATCAACCAGACGCAAGGGAATGGATAACGCCTCAAAGACCTTGCCAATTTTCTTCATGTATCGCTTTTCGATGTACACGTCCGCCGCTCCTCTCCAAAACGCCGCCTGGGCGGCGTGATACAAAGTATTATACCATATCAAAAGCGACAAGAAAAGGAACCGGGCGGATTTTACACACGGTCCGCCGCAAATAAGGACGAAAAATATCGCATTTCCCTTGCAATGAACGTTGCTTTCCCCTATAATGGTTGCAGACTGGTGCGTTGCGGCTATGCGCGCGCCTCAACGAAGGAGGCTTTTCCATGGGGAAGGTATACATCTTCGATCATCCGCTGATTCAGCACAAGCTAACCCTGATGCGCGACGTGCGCACAGGCGCCAAGGAATTTCGGGAACTGCTGGAAGAGATCAGCATGCTGATGGTGTACGAGGTCACGCGTGACCTGCCCACCAAGGAAGTGGAGATCGAAACTCCCCTTTGCAAGACCACGGCCCGACACCTCAGCGGCAAGAAGGTGGGCATCGTGCCCATCCTGCGCGCGGGTCTGGGGATGGTGGATGGCGTAGCGAAGCTGATTCCCGCGGCCCGTATCGGCCATATCGGCCTCTACCGCGACCCGGAGACCCTTCAGCCGGTGGAGTATTATTGCAAGCTGCCCGCCGACAGCGAAAGCCGCGAGCTCCTGGTGCTGGACCCCATGCTGGCCACGGGCGGCAGCGCCTCGGCGGCCATCACGTTCCTCAAGCAGCGCAACTGCAAGCACATCCGTCTGGTCAACCTGATCGCCGCGCCGGAGGGCATCGAGCGCGTGCAGCGGGACCATCCCGACGTGAACATCTACGTGGCGGCCTGCGATGAGAAGCTCAACGAGCACGGCTATATCGTCCCCGGTTTGGGCGATGCGGGCGACCGCCTGTTCGGCACCAAATAATCCGGACAAACGCAAGGAACCGCCGGAGGCGATGGAATGCCTCCGGCGGTTTTTTGCATTTTAGGCTTATTCCTTGGCGTGAATGCGCGCCAGGGCGCGCTTGAGCTTGGCCTCGGCGATGGCGAAATCACGGTCCTCGTGCTTGAGGGCCTCCAGGCGCTCCAGCGCTTCCTTCTGCGCGCGCTGGGCGCGCTCCAGGTCGATGTCGTCGGCCCATTCGAAGGTGGTCGCCATGACGCGGACCTCGCCGGCATCCACGCCGATCATGCCGCCGCTGCACGCGGCCACGCGGGTGACGCCGTCCGCGTCGGTCACGCGCGCCTCGCCGATGCCCAGGGGGGCGGCATAGTCGATGTGCCGGGCCAGAATGCACACATCGCCGCGCAGCGTGCGCACGATGATGCGCTCCGCCTGGCCGTCAAAGACCATGCGGTCGGGGGTGACGATTTGCAGATGAAACGTCGCCATGCTCATTCACCCTTTTTGGCTTTTTCCACGGCCTCTTCGATGGTGCCCACGAACAGGAAGGCGCTTTCAGGCAGGTCGTCGTGCTTGCCCTCAATGATCTCCTTGAAGCCGCGGATGGTCTCCTTCAGAGGCACGTACTTGCCCTGCATGCCGGTGAACTGCTCGGCCACGCTGAAGGGCTGGCTCAGGAAGCGCTGCACC
>USFL01000013.1 GCA_900553905.1 uncultured Eubacteriales bacterium
GTCTCAGGCGAAAGCTTTGCGCCGCGTGCGCCAAATCAACCGAGAAGGAGGAACCATCCTCATGGGAATCATGACCGTTTTCAAAGCGCGCAGCGCCGCCGCAAAGCTCTCCAAGGGCGATACGGAGGGCGCGATGCGCCTGTATAAAGAAGCCATTGACGAAGGCTTGCAGGATGTACGCAACATTCTGACCTACACCGTGCTGCTCATCCGCGCCGGACGTTATCAGGAGGCGCGCGATCTGCTGGTGAAGATCCAGAAATACCCCATGGCCGACAGCACCCGCTGCCAGCTGTTTGTCAACTATGCCTCCTGCGTTTACAAGATGGGCGAGCTTGAAAAGGGCATCGCGCTTCTGGAGCGCCAGCACGCCAAGCAGCCCAGCGGCCTGGTCTATGAAACGCTGGGCTATCTCTACGTGGAGGCGGGCGACTACGAAAAGGCTCTGGCCTTCAACACCGAAGCCTACGAATACGACGACGAGGACAGCATCACCCTGGATAACCTGGCCCAGACCTATTACCGCCTGGGCAACGACAAGGCTAAGGCCCGCGAATTTTTCCAAAAGGCCATCGAGCTCAAGCCCACGCAGATTGACACGCTCTACTTCCTGGCCCAGTACGATATTGAGGAGGGCAACAAGGACGCGGCGCGTGAGAAGCTGGAAAAGGCATTGAAGGGCCGTTTTTCGCCCCTCAACTACGCCACGCGCGAAATGGTGCAGGCCTCGCTGGACAGCCTGCAAGGCTGAAGCCGGGGCACACATTCAAAAAGCACAGCCGGTTTTCCGTCGGGATAAACCGGCTGTGCTTTTGCGTATCTTTTTCCCTATTCAAACTGTGCGGCGTACAGCCGGTAGTACACCCCGCGCCGCGCCATCAATTCCTCGTGGGTGCCCTGCTCCACCACGTCCCCATGCTCCATCACCAAAATCCGGTCCGCGTGCTGGATGGTGGACAGCCGGTGCGCGATCACGAAGGAGGTCTTTCCCTTCATCAACTCCTGCATGGCCCGCTGCACCTTTTGCTCGGTGTTGGTATCGACGTTGCTGGTGGCTTCGTCCAGAATGAGCATCTGGGTATCGTAGAGCATGGCGCGGGCAATGGTGAGCAGCTGCTTCTGCCCCTTGCTGATGTTGCCGCCGTCCTCGCTGATCACGGTGTCGTAGCCCTGGGGCAGGCGCATGATGTAGCTGTGGATGCGGGCGGCCTTGGCGGCGGCCACCACCTCCTCCATAGTGGCGCCCTCCTTGCCATAGGCAATATTCTCAAAAACGGTGCCGCCAAATACCCAGGTGTCCTGCAGCACCATCGCATAGGCCCTCCGCAGGGAATCGCGGGTCACCCTGCGCACCTCGTGGCCATCCACCAGAATTTCTCCGCGGTCCACGTCGTAAAAGCGCATGAGCAGGTTGATGAGGGTGGTTTTGCCCGCCCCCGTATGGCCTACGATGGCGATGGTCTGCCCCGGCTCGGCCTTCAGGTTCAAATCATGCAGCACGGTTTTGCCCGGCGTATAGCCAAAGCTGACGTGTCTGGCCTCCACGTCCCCTTCCACCTGCGTAAGCACTTCCGCATCCGGCGCGTCCGCCAGCTCCTCCGCCTCGTCCAGCAGCATGAACACCCGCTCGGCCGCAGCCAGCGCGGAATAAATCTCGTTGATGATGTTGGCGATTTCGTTGATCGGTCCGCAGAACTTGCGGGAGTAGAGCACGAAGGAGGAAATCTGCTCCATGCCCACCCCGCCCAGCAGGTAGAGCGCGGCGCCCACCATGCCGATGAGGGACAGGCCCAGGTTGTTGATCATGTTGATGGTGGGGCCGGTGGTCATGCCCAGCGCGTCCGCGTCGCGGTAGGCGTCGGCGGCCTCGCGGTTGATGGCGCTGAAATCCCGGCAGGCGTCGCTTTCGTAGGCATAGGCCAGAATGGTCTTTTGACCGGAGAACATCTCCTCGACATAACCGTTCATCCTGCCGTAGGCCGCGCTGCGCCGGGCGTAGAGCGGCCGGGTTTTCCTGCCCATGTAGCGGGTGAACGCAACGGCCAGCGGCATCGTCACGCACAGGCACAGCACCATGGGCGGCGAGATGAAGCACATCATCAAAAACGAGCCGCCCACGGTGATCACGCTGGTCAGGATCTGAATCAGATCGGCGGAAAGGCTGGTGGTAACCACGTCGATGTCATAGGACACGCGGCTGATGATATCGCCGGCCTGATTGCGGTCAAAATAGCTGACCGGCAGGGCCATGAGCTTGGCAAACACGTCCTGCCGCATCTTCCGGGCAACCCTCCGGCCCATGCGCATCATGCCCTGCGTGGCCAGAAAGGACATGATATTGCTGAACAGATAGGCCGTCAGCATCAGGCCCGCGTAGAAAGCGACCGTATCAAAATCCACCTGTCCCTTGCCCACGGCCGCGCCGATGGCCTTGCCGGCAAAGGTGGGCCCCAGGAGGTTGCCCACGTTGCTGATGAGCGTCAGCATCAGCAAAGCCAGCACTACGTAGCGGTAGTTCATCACATATTTCAGGATGCGAAGCGTCGTTCCCTTCGCGTTCTTGGGCCGTTCCTTTTTGGCCCCCAGGCCTCTGGGCGGCATTTCGCTCATCCTCCTTCCGCGTTACGCCAGCGCGCCCATCTGCGTCTGATAGATCTCCAGATAGGCGGGGCAGGTCTTGAGAAGCTCCCGGTGGGTTCCATAGCCGATGCACCGGCCATTGTCCATCACCAGGATGTGCGTCATGGACTGGATGGAGCTGACCCGCTGAGCCACCATGATGGTGGTGGAATCGCGGTGGCGCTCAAAGATCGCCTTGCGCAGCGCCGCGTCGGTCTTGTAGTCCAGGGCGGAGGACGAATCATCCAAAATGAGGATTTCCGGGTTTCCGGCCAGCGCGCGGGAGATGAGCAGCCGCTGCCGCTGCCCGCCCGACAGGTTCGCGCCCTTGATATCGGCCCGGTAATCCAGCCCTTCCTCCAGCGAGTCGACGTACTCTGCGGCCACCGCGTCCTCCACCGCGCGGGTCAGCGCGGTATCGTCCAGCTCCCGGCCGAAGCGGATGTTTTCCCGCAGCGTGTTGTAAAATACCATATCGTTCTGGAACACCACGCCAAACTTGCGGTGCAGCTCATCCTTTTCATAGGTGCGCACATCCCGCCCGTCCACGAATACGCCGCCGTCCTCCACGTCGTAAAAGCGCATGAGCAGGTTGATGAGGGTGCTCTTGCCGCAGCCGGTGGGGCCGATGATGCCCAGGCTTTCGCCGCGCTTGAGGGCGAAGCTGATGTCATAGAGGCATTGCTCGCGCTCGCCGCCGGCCAGTGAATGCTCCGTTGCCGGGCCATAGCTGAAATTGACATGCTCGAAGCGGATGAATTCGTCGCCGGAGGGAGTGCGCGCTTCCTCCGGGGCCAGAACGCGCTGGTCCGGCCCGACGTCCAGCACCTGCGCGATGCGGTTGGCCGACGCGCTGGCCTTGCTGATCATGATGAAGATGCGGTTGACGCCCATCACGCCCTGCAGCACCATGTTGAAATACGTCAGAAACGCCAGGATAACGCCCGGCTTGATCTGCCCGCTGTCCACCCTTGCCGCGCCCAGCCATACCACCAACGTAAGGCCGATGTTGAGGCACATCTGCATCAGCGGACCGGGAATGGCCATGATGGTGCTGGCCTTGATGTCCGCGCGGGTCATGGCCTCGTTGCTGCGCTCGAAACGCCGCTTTTCGTATTCGGTTTTGGACAGCGCCTTCACCACGCGGATGCCGGAGATGTCCTCGCGCATCACGCGCACCACGTCGTCCAGGCGCTCCTGCACCCTGCGGTAGAGCGGGATGCCATAGCGGGAAACGCCCAAGATGACCACGATCAAAATGGGCACCAGCACGCACAGAATGGCCGAGAGCGCCGCATCCATCATCAGCGTCACGGCGATGCCGCCCAGCAGCATCATCGGCACGCGCACGCACAGGGTTTGCAGCGTCTGCACGCAGGACTGCACGTTGTAGCTGTCGCTGGTCATGCGGCTGATGAGGCTGGGCAGGCCGAAGGCGTCAAACTGCGCGCCGGAGAGGTTGGCCGTTTTGGTAAACAGGTCCTGCCGGATATCGTAGGACACGTTATGCGCATTGTCGATGGCCATGCGGTTGGCCCAGACGTTGAGCTGGCGGGTGATGAGCGCCGTGGCGATCATCAGAAGGCCCCAGAGGATCACCTGCCGCATCTGCCCCAGGGGTACCACCTCGTCGATCAGGTGTTCCAGAATATAGGGAATCATCAATTCCGTCACCGCGCCCAGGAGCTTGACCGTCATGGAAGAGGCGATTCTGCTCGCATAGACCTTCATGTAACGGAAAATCATCCTCATGCAGGTCCGCCTCCCCGCTTCCGCGCCTCTTCTGCGGCAAGCCTTCCTTTCACGTTGGGAAAGCCCGCCCGCCATTCCTCCCGGCAGCGCGGCTCCAGCACCGCAAGCAGGCGTGCCAGCTCCTCCTGCTCGGCAGGGGTGAGGGGCTCCAGAAGCCATTCATAGAACAGTTCCTCCAGATGCGATTTGGAGTTTTTCAGCTCGTCGGCCTTTTCGGTGGCGTAGAGCAGACGGCTGCGCTTATCGGCGGGATTGGTTTCCCGGCGCAGGTAGCCCTTGGCCTCCAGCCGCGCAAACTGCCGCGCCGCCGCGCCCTTGTCGATTTCCAGGCGCTGGCACACCTCCGCCTGCGTGATGCCCGGATGGCGGCGCACCATCTGGATGAGATCAAATTCCGAAGCCCCGATGCCCGCCTGGCGCATGGTGCGCGTAGCAAACCTGCCCACGCCGCGCGCAATGATGGAAATTCTCCGCTGGGTAACGTCCATGTCGGATATCCTCCGAAATAGATGATATATCAACTAAAATAGATGATAGCACAGCTTTTGCCTCTGTCAACGATAAAATTTTTGACCCTCATATTCGGAAATTTTATTAGGGGATTGAATTGGCAAAAAATAGGCCTATAATTGTTACTGTAAGGGTTTCACCAACGAATCAAGGAGGTTGATATCGTATGAAAAAGGTCTTTTCCCTGGTATTGGCGCTTGCGGTGTGCCTGGCCGCGGTCGGGTATGCCGAGGGCGCCGCATACGTCCCCGGCACCTACAGCGCTTCATCCGCAGGCTTCCATAGCGACGTGACGGTAACTGTCACGGTGGATGAAACCTCCATCACCGAAGTCACGCTGGATGTTTCGGGCGAGACGGAGGGCATCGGCGCGGCCGCGGGGGATGCCCTGGCCGGCCAGATTCTGGAGGCCCAGAGCGCCGAAATCGATGGCGTGAGCGGCGCGACGGTCACCAGCAGCGCCGCCAAGGTAGCCCTGACGGCCTGCCTGGCCGAGGCCACCGGCGAGAAGGGCGAAAAGGCGCCTGTGGCCGACGGAACCTACAGCGGCACGGCTCCCAGCTTCGGCTTCCTCACCCAGATGACCTGCGACGTGACGTTCGAGGACGGCGCGATCACTTCCATCGAAGTGGTCGAAGAAAGCGACAGCGCCACCGGCGAATGGTTTGCCAACGCCGAGGAGCTGCTCATTCCCCGCATTCTGGACAGCCAGTCTCTGGCCGTGGACGCCATCACCGGCGCGACCACATCCTCCAACGCCATCAAGAGCTGCGTGGCTGCCGCCATCGACGCGGCGGGCGGCAACAGCGCCCAGTGGCATGACCCCATCGAGAAAAAGACCGATACCGTGCGCATCGAGGATTACGACGTGATCGTGGTGGGCATGGGCGGCTCCGGCGTGATGTCCTACTGCGCGGCGGCCGAGCAGGGCGCGAGCGTGTTCGGCATCGAGGCGGCCGGCAAGATCGGCGGCGACTCGGTGTGCACCTATGGTCCCATGGCGCTCAACAGCGAGTACCTGAAAGAAACCTTCACCAACGGCGAGGACTACATCGACGAGGATGCCGTCTACAACACCTGGATTGAATACGTGGGCAGCGAGGACAAGGCCGACGTAATTCACAAGGCCGTCTACCAGTCCGGCTCCGCGCTGGATTACTACGTGGAGAACTTCGGTTTCGAGTTCGAGGGGCTGGGCCTGCTGGGCAGCTTCGTGGTGCCCGAATGGACGCAGCTGTGGTGCGTCTATTCCGCCGACGACGACAACACCTCCTGGAATGTGCTGGGACCGAACAAGACCTTCCAGTTCCTGCGCGCGTTGGACATCGCCAACGGCATGAACGAGAAGAACCAGTACATGACCGAGCTGACCGCCACCAGCCTGATCTTCGACGAGGACGGCAAGGCCATTGGCGTCAATGCCGAATACTATGACGGCACCGCCTATGAAATCTATGGCAAGACCATCATCCTGGCCACCGGCGGTTTCCTGGGCAACGAGGACATGATGAAGGAGTATCTGGGTTCCACCATATGCACCATCGGCGACATCGTCAACGACGGCACGGGTATCCAGATGGGCATTTCTGCCGGCGGCGCCACGTACATGATGGGCACGCTGCCGATGGTCCACATCTCCCAGGTGCCCAACCTGATCCGCAACGATGACCTGACCGCCGACCAGAAGGCCATCCTCTCCGCGCTGGCGCTGACCACCGATCAGACCATGGTGACCACCGAGGGCAACCTGTGGGGCAACACCAACCAGAGCGGCACCGAGGAGGAGGGCATCACGGTGGAAATCGTGTTTGCGCCCGAGTTCCGCTACTACGTGGTCTACAGCCAGGAGGATATCGACGCGATTCGTGAAACCGGCCTGACCGAGACGCAGGCCGCCGCCACCTCCCAGTTCATGGGTCAGGGCGGCACGCTTCCCGCCGCCGGCACGCCTGTGGCCGATATCGACACCATCCTGACCGTGGGCGAGGAGTACGGCAACGTGATCAAGGCCGACAGCCTCTCCGCGCTGGCCGCCGCCATCGGCTGCAACGAGGAGAATCTGAGCACAGCGCTGGAGGGCGTGGACACCACCTACTACGCCGTGAGCTGCAACAGCTACGCCTACGCCACCGTGGGCGGCCTGGACGTGGACGCCAACATGAACGTGCTGCGCGAGGATGGCACGGCGATTGAAAACCTCTTCGCCGTGGGCCAGGATTCCGAGGGCGTATGCAACGTGGACGGCAAGGCCTACACGCCGTGGGGCGGCCAGGCGCAGTCCTGGACGTTCGTCTCCGGCCAGATTGCAGGCCAGCAGGCTGCCGCCGTGGCGACGGCTGAATAAGGCAGCACCCTGAACCGGATTTTCTCAAAAACACGGGCGCGCCGTATCCGATACCATTCGGATACGGCGCGTCTCAGACCGCTGACAAAACCTTTTCGGGAGGTTTGGAGGGCCCGCAGGTCCTCCAAAGTCAATTCGTATCGCCCGGCTTTGCCGGGCGGGCGGGGAGTTTGCGCCCCTGGGCGCAAACATTTCTTAAGCATTTGGCGGAAAAGGCCGGCGCAGCCGGACTTTTTCGACAAGCTGGGGCGCGCCGTATCCGATACCATTCGGATACGGCGCGTCTCGTCATGCTTTCCTTTCCGTCAAAGGCCGGTTCAGTCGCGCTCCCATTCCACCATGTCGCCGGTGGTCGCATTGATGGCAAATTCATACCGTGCGCCGTTCAGGGTGGCGTCGCCTTCCCAGAAGTAGCGGCCGTCATCCTCGTCCAGCTTGATCTTGACGATCTCCGCGCCGGGCTTGAGGGTGGCGATCTGCGCGCGGGCCGCTTCCTCGGTCATCATGCCGTCGGCCGCATACTCGCCCACATAGAGCTCACGCTCCAAAATCGCGCCGGTTTCAGCGTTCAGATCCAGCGTGCCATAGAGCCCGTCGGTCACGATGAACACCTCGATCTCGTGGTTGCCGTCGTCGATTTCCTCATCCTTGCGCACGATCTCCGCTCCGGGATACGCAGCCTCCACCGCAGCCGCCACGGCCTCGTCGGTCAGCGTGGTGGAACGGGCATTGGAAGCGCCCTTGAGCTCGCTTTCAATCTTGACCACCGCGCCGGTGGTGGGATTGACCTTGATTTCGTACTTCTCCCCCGTGGCCTCCACGCGGAAGGTCAGCTCGTGCATGCCGTCGTCCATCTCGGACTTCGTCAGCTGCGCCCCGGCAGGCACATAGGCGCGGGCGGCGGTCTCCGCCTCGGTATCGGTCAGGGCCAGGGCGCCTCCGGCGATCATCAAAGCAACCAGGAACGCCACCATCATGCTCATCTTTTTCATCTTTCATCTGCTCCTTTCTCTGTGCTCTCTTGAGCACGGTCAGAGTATAACAAGGCAAGATGAAAGAAAAATGAAAAATCAAATTTATTTTCGAGGAAACAGCACACGCATCTCGGTGCCCTTTCCGATCTCGCTTTCCACCTGTGCCTGCGCGCCATGTCGGTCGATGATCCACCGCGCGATGGCCAGGCCCAGCCCCGTTCCCTCCGAATGGCGCGAGCTGTCCGCGCGCCAGAAGCGGTCCCACATGCGCTCCTGTTCCCCGGCCGACATGCCCACGCCGTCGTCACGCACGGTCAGACGCACGCCGTCCGCTTCATCGGCCAGCGTCAGCCATGCGTGTCCGCCGGGCCTGCCATAGCGGATGGCGTTGCCCAGCAGGTTCACCGCCAGCCGCGTCAGCAGCGAGGGGTCCGCCCTCAGCTTAACGCCGGGCGCCGCCCGGACCTCCAGCGTGATGCCCGCATCCTCCGCCACCGGTTCCAGCTCGCGCGCCACCTCCTGAATCAGCCGGGAGGCGTCCACCTCCTGCATCTCCACCGGCACGCGCCCCGCGTCCATGCGCGACAGCGCCAATAGCTGCGCTACCAGGCGGCTTAGCCCGTCGGTGCGCTCCATGATCTCCGCGATCAGCGCCTCGCGCCGCCGGGGGTCCTGCTCGTCCAGCGCCTCCTGGCAGAGCAGGCGCACGGCGTTGAGCGGCGTGCGCAGCTCATGCGCGGCGTCCGAGGTGAACTGCCGCTCGCGCCGAAAGGATTCATCCAGGCGTTCCAGCATGCCGTCCAAGGTGCGCGACAGCCGGGTAAGCTCGTCCCTCCCGTCATGAAGCCCCACGCGGCGGCCCAGATCGCCGCCGCTGACGATGGCTTCCGCCGTAGCGGCCATGCGTTCCACCGGCTGGAAGGCGCCACGCGCAATCAGGAAGCCGCCCAGCGCCGTGAGGCCGATCATCAGCGGCAGCAGAACCAGCGCCATCCGGAATACCGGCGCATAGGCCGCCGCCTCCGAGTCCGCCGCCTTGACGCAACGCATCCACACCGAGCTGCGGCTGTCGAAGGTGAGCAGCGTGTCCATCACGTACCATTCCAGCCCGCCGGAGTTCACGCGGCGGACGGTTCCCTCCTCAAAGGGCAGCTCCACGCGTGTACGGCCGTAGATGAGCGTGCCGCCGCCCGTGTAAAGCGCGATGTGCACATCCGGGATATCATCCAGATCGTCGTCGATTTCCAGATTGCCGCTTTCGTATTCCAGCTGGGACTGTGCCAGCACGGACGCGGCATGCAGCGTGTCGCTGTAGTATTCAAAGGAGCTTCGCTGGGCCGCGAAAAAAAGCAGCCCGCCCATCAGCCCTGCCGTCACCAATGCCAGCAGCGTATACCAAAGCGTCATTTTCAGCTTGATGCCCATGGCGCTCCCTCACTCCTGCTCGCGCAGCACGTAGCCCACGCCGCGCACGGTATGGATCAGCTTTTTCTCAAAGGGGTCGTCCACCTTTTTACGCAGGCTGCGGATATAGACGTCCACCATGTTGGACGCGCCCTCATAATCCATGCTCCATACGTTTTCCAGGATGCGGTCGCGCGATAGCACCATGCCAGCGTTGCGGATCAGATACTCCAAAATGGCATACTCCCGGCTTGTCAGGCGCAGCTCCTCCCCCGCGCGAACGGCCAGGTGGCGGCTTGCGTCCAGCGTGAGGTCCGCCAGGGAAAACAGGTTGCCCGTGGCCTTCTGCCGCCGGGCCAGTACGTGGATGCGCGCCAGCAGCTCCTCGTAGGCGAAGGGCTTGACCAGATAGTCGTCCGCGCCCGCGTTGAGCCCTCCCACGCGATCCTCAATGGCGTCGCGCGCGGTCAGAAACAGCACCGGCGTATCCGTGCCCCGCTCCCGCATGCGCCGCACGGCCTCCAGGCCGTCCATTCTGGGCATCATAATATCCAGCACGATCACGTCGTAGCGCACCACGCCGCTCAGTTCCAGCGCCTCCTGTCCGTCATGGCACACGTCGGCGGAAATATGGTCGCTCTTGAGCCGGTTCTTGAGCAGCCCGGCCACGCGCCGGTCATCCTCGGCGATCAGCACCCGCATGGCTCATCCCTCCCGTACCTCATTATAGCCGCCGCCCCGCCGGCTGGCAAGCGCGCCACGCGGGTCCTCCCAAAAATATCCGTTTTCCCCGGCAAAATGTGAAGATTTTGTTTCATTTGCTCTTGATTTTTTTCATAACTGGCTATACAATGTAATCATCCTTTGATATTTACTGCCTATTTGGCTTGCAGATAGCACTGGAACGGAAAGGAAGAAGCCCATGGCCAAACGGATTCTCTTGGTGGACGACGAGCCTCTGATTGTAAAAGGTTTGAAATATACGCTCGAGCAGGAGGGCTTTGAGACCGACTCCGCCGCCGATGGCGAGGAGGCGCTGACCAAGTTTTTTTCGGGACATTTCGATTTTATCCTGTTGGACGTGATGCTGCCCAAAATCGACGGCATCACGGTATGCCAGCGCATCCGCGAGCACAGCAACGTGCCCATCATCATGCTGACCGCCAAGGGCGAGCAGATCGACAAGATTCTGGGCCTGGAATACGGCGCGGACGATTATATGACCAAGCCCTTCAACATCCTGGAGGTCAAGGCCCGCATCAAGACCATCATGCGCCGCGCCTCCGGCAACGTGCAAAGCGAGGCCCGCAAGGTGGTCCGCGTGCACGACATGGAGATCAACGCCATCAACCGCTCCGTGACCCTGGGCGGCAAAGAGGTGCGGCTGACGGCCAAGGAATTTGACCTTTTGCAGGTATTTGTGAACAACCGCGGCAAGGTATTCAGCCGCGAAGCCCTGCTGGAGACCGTTTGGAAGTACGATTACACCGGCGACGCGCGCACGGTGGACGTGCACATCCGCAGGCTGCGTGAAAAAATCGAGCGCAACCCCGCCCAGCCGGAATTTATCTTCACCAAGTGGGGAGTGGGCTACTATTTCACCGATAAGGATTAACACGCCGTTCACATCCATCCGCTGGAAAATTCTTTTCGCCTTCCTGCTCATTGTGGGGGTGAGCTACTACGTGGTGGCCACCTCGCTCATCGGGCTGGTGGGCGATTATTTGTTCGACGACCGCAAGCAGCAGGACCGTGCGAGCACCAGCCGTCTGGCGCAGGAGCTGGCTCCGCTGTATCTGTCGGCCCAGACGCAGGCGCTGCAGCAGCGTCTGGAAGCCGCCGCTACCGAGCTGGGCGCGCGCCTGATGGTGCTGGACATGAGCGGCAAGGTGCAGGCCGACAGCGAAAACGAGCTCAACGGCTCGCGCATGGAGCTGCCGGAGGTCGCCAGCATTCTCTCCGAGGGCAAAACGGAGGACTACGGCGTTCATCAGACGGAGAGCAAGAGCGCGACGCTGGACGTGCTGGGGATTTTTCGGCCCTTCGATCAGGGGGTGGAGTGGGTGGCCCATTCCACGGCGGGCCTCGTGCAAAACGGCCAGACCATCGGCGTACTGCTGCTGACCTCGCCCATGCAGGGCACGATGGAGCGCCTGTTCACCCTGCAAGACAAGATGATCCTCTATTTTCTGATTGCCGCCGGCGCGGCCATGGTGATTGCGCTGGTCTTTTCGCGCGTGATCACGCGGCCCATCGTTTCGCTCACGCGTAGCATCCAGCGCATGGGCCGCGGCGACCTGTCCGTGCGCGTGCCCGTGAAGGGCAGCGGCGAACTTCGCCGCCTGTCGGAAACCTTCAACACCATGTCCGAAAAGCTGGAAATGCTCGACAAGAGCCGCAACCAGTTCGTATCCAACGCCAGCCATGAGCTCAAAACCCCGCTGGCCACCATGAAGATCCTTCTGGAAAGTATCATCTATCAGCCCGACATGGACGCGGGCATGCGCACCGAGTTTCTGACCGATATCAACAAGGAAATCGACCGTCTGAACCTGATCATCGGCGACCTGCTGACGCTGGTGAGCATGGATTCCAAGACCATGCGCTTAAACCGCACCACTTTCAGCCTGGCCCAGGTGGTCACCGACACGGCGCACCGACTCGCGCTGGTGATGGAAAAGCGCCATCAGGAACTCAAACTCCAGCTCAACGACCGCTGCGACATGTACGCCGACTGCGCCAAGCTCTCCCAGGTGGTCTACAACCTGATGGAGAACGCCAGCAAATACACCCAGGAGGGCGGCGTGATCCGCGTGCGGCTGATCCGCTCCGGCCGGGACGCCATTCTGACGGTATCGGATAACGGCCCCGGCATTCCAAAGGAAGATCAGTCCCACATCTTCGACCGCTTCTACCGTGTGGACAAGGCCCGCAGCCGCGAAACCGGCGGCACGGGACTGGGCCTGAGCATCGTTCATCAGATGGTGCTGATGCACGGCGGCACCGTGACCGTGGACAGCGAGGAGGGCAACGGCGCCACCTTTACGGTGGAGCTGCCCATCCACCAGGGATGATCCTGAAAGGAGGGAATTGGCTTGGTCCGAAAATATGCGTTGCTCGCCCTGTGCATGGCGCTGATTTGCGCCCTGCTCGCCGGCTGCGCGCCCGTGGGCCTGCCCATTGCGGACGACGAGCCCACCGTGACGCTGCCTCCTGCCGAGGTTTCGTTCCTGGCGCCCATCGGCGACGCTTCGCTGGAATACACGGCTCCCGCTACCCTCTATCTGCCCCGTCATGACGGCATGGGTCTGACCACGGTGGAAAGCGAGGTGTCCTTCTCCCCCACCCGCTCCAACGCGGAAAGCCTGGCGCGCGCGCTGCTGGCGCACGCCGGCGACGGCACCGCAAGCCCCGTGGGCGGCAGCGTGCGCCTGTCGCTCTACGGGGTCAATCCCGTGGAGGTCAGCCGCAACGTGGCCACCGTCAACCTGGCGGCCAACGCCCTGCAGCTCAGCCGCGACGCGCTGTATCTGGCATGCCAGGCCATCGCCAACACGCTGACCACTTTGCCGGAGATCGAGTGGGTCAACTTTCTGGTCGTGGACCGTCCCGTGGGGCTGGACATTGCCAACACGCTGCCCATGGGCGCTTTTTCGGCCACCACGGCACAGGACATCGGCGCGGCGTATGAGCAGCTGCTCTCCCGCCGGGTGGACAGCGGGTCGGACGCGTCGCTCAAGCCCCTTACCTCCAACGTGACGCTATATTTCCCCGTCAGCGGCACCGATAGCGTAGTCAGCGAGGTGCGCAACGTCTCCTTTGCCGACCAGGTGTTTTCCAACATGGTGGTCACCATCCTCCGCGAACTGGCGCAGGGTCCGGCCGGGGAGATCGATTCCCCCGCCCTGCCCCTGCTAAGCGACCTGCTCACCGCCGATCCCCAGCTGGTCAATTCCGAATCCACGGGCGGGTCGGTCATCTCGCTGGAATTTGCCTATAACCTGGACGACATGCTGGAGGCCTACGGCCTGACCCGCGCGCAGAGCATGGCGTCACTGTGCTATACGCTGTGTACGTTTTTCCCCAACGTCAGCGGCATCCGCGTGTCCATCAATGAGACGCCCATAACCGAGCTTCAGCTGGAGGAGGATCTGGACGTATCCATCAGCTTCGCGGAAAATGTGCTCCTGCGCAGCGATTTTTCCACTTTGCTCTATGATTACTGCACCCTGTACTTCGCTGACGCGGACGGCCAGCGCCTGCGCGAGGTTAAGCGTCCCGTGCCCTATACGCAGCGCATGAGCCCGCGCACGCTGCTCATCGAGCTGGCGCGCGGCCCGCAGGCGTATGACAGCGTGGACGGGCTCACCGCCGTGATGCCCGCCGGGGCCATTCAGGATACCGATATTCTGGGCCTGGCGCTTTCAGAGGGCGCCATGCTGGTCAACTTCGCTCCTTCTTTTGAAAATGTGGGGTCGGGCATGGACGAAACCCAGGAGCGCCTGCTGGCCTATGCCATGGTCAACACGCTCTGCGCCGGCACCGGTGCAAACAGCGTGTGCTTCTTCCGCAGCGGCGCCCAATTCGACGGATTTTCGGGAAAAATCTACTGGCGCGGGCTGTTCTATCCGCTGCCGGCGGATGGTTGAAGAAGCGGCGGGGAGCCGAAGCGCTCCCCGCCGCCAGACCGTTGACAAGCCCTTTCGGGGAGGGTTGGAGGGCCCGCAGGCCCTCCAAAGTGGATTCGTATCGCCCGGCTTTGCCGGGCGGGCGGGGAGTTTGCGCCCTTGGGCGCAAACATTTCTTAAGCTTCTGGCGGAAAAGGCCGCCGCAGGCGGACTTT
>USFL01000014.1 GCA_900553905.1 uncultured Eubacteriales bacterium
GGGGTCCCGGGCGTGCACTGCGAGAATGGCACGCTGGTGAACAGGCTCCAGCGGCAGCAGCTTTATCGGGGCGTCACCGGCCCGGCAGGGCATCCCGCCTCGCGCCCGCCGGTGGTGGAGGCGGAGGCCATCCGCCGCCTGTGCGCCGTGGCGAAGCTGGCGGACAGCCCGGTGCACATCGTCCATCTCTCCAGCGCCGAGGGGCTGGAGGAGGTGCGCCGGGCCCGCGCAGCCGGGCAGAAGGTCTGGGCCGAAACCTGCCCGCAGTACCTCCTGTTGGACGAATCGCGCTACCACTTGGAGGGCTTCGAGGGGGCCAAATACGTCATGAGCCCGCCGCTTCGTTCTCCCGCCGACCGGGAGGCGCTGCGCGCGGCGGTCCTGGGCGGGGAGATCGACACCATCTCCACCGACCATTGCAGCTATCGCTTCGGCGACCAGAAGGCGCTGGGCAGGGACGACTTTACCAACATCCCCAACGGCGCGCCGGGCATTGAGCACCGGCCGGCCCTCATCTACACCAGCTTTGTGGCATCGGGCCTGATGACGGAGGCGCAGATGTGCCGCCTTCTGAGCGAGAACCCCGCGAAGCTGTTCGGCATGTGGCCCCGCAAGGGACGGCTTGCCCAGGGCGCGGACGCGGACATCACCGTGTGGGACCCGCAGGCGCGCTGGGTCATTCGCGCCGAGGCGCAGCATCAGAACGTGGATTATACGCCCTATGAAGGCTTTGAGGCGGCGGGACGCGCCCGGGCCGTCTACGTGGGCGGGCAACTGGCGGCAAAGGACGGTGAACCCTCGGGCGCAAGCGCCGGACGGTATGTAAAGCGATAAGGAGGCTGGCATGTACACTTTGTATGTGAACGGTGCGGTATGCCGCACTGAAAAGAACAGCAAGCTGCTGGATTACCTGCGGGACGACCTGCGGCTGACCAGCGTGAAAAACGGCTGCGGCGAGGGCGCGTGCGGCACGTGCACCGTCCTGGTGGACGGCAAGAAGGCCAAGGCCTGCGTATTCCGGGTTGCCAAGCTGGACGGGAAGCACATCACCACCGTGGAGGGACTCACCGAGCGCGAGCGCGAGGTGTACGTCTATGCCTTCGGGCAGACGGGCGCGGTGCAGTGCGGCTTTTGCATCCCCGGCATGGTGCTGTGCGCCAAGGCGCTGATCGCCGAGAACCCCGACCCCACGCCCGAGGATGTCAAGAAGGCCATTCGCGGCAACATCTGCCGCTGCACAGGCTATGTGCGCATCGAGCAGGCCATTTTGCTGGCGGCGAAGATGCTGCGCGAAAACCTGCCCGTGCCGGACAGCGACGCGGACGCGCGCATCGGCCACCTGTTTCCGCGGGTGGACGTGGCGGAAAAGGTGCTGGGCACCGGGCTTTTCGTGGATGACATCACCCTCCCCGGCATGATCTACGCCAAGGCCCTGCGCTCCAAATACCCGCGCGCGCGGGTGGAGAAGATCGACCTGACCCGCGCGCTGGCGCATCCCGACGTGGTCAGGATCCTTACCGCCAAGGACGTGCCCTTCAACAAGACCGGGCATATCATTCAGGACTGGGACGTGCTGATCGCCGAGGGCGACTGCACGCGCTACGTGGGCGACGCCATCGTGCTGGTGGCCACCAATCACAAGGAGACGCTGGACGAGGTGCTCAGCCTGGTGGACGTGACCTACACCGAGCTCACGCCCCTCACTGACCCGCGCGAGGCCATGAAGGAGGACGCGCCCAGGCTGCACGAAAACGGCAACATCCTCACCAAGCAGGTGCTGCGCCGGGGCGACGTGGACAAGGCGATCGCGGAGGCGGCGTACGTGGTCACCAGGCACTATTCCACCCCGATGACCGACCATGCCTTCATGGAGCCGGAATGCGCCATCGGCATCCCGGACGGCGAGGGCGGGCTTCTGATGTACACCGCCAGCCAGTCGGTCTACGACGAGCAGAAGGAAATCAGCCGCATGCTCAAGCTGCCGCCGGAAAAGGTGCGCTGCCAGACCAAGCTGGTGGGCGGCGGCTTCGGCGGCAAGGAGGACATGAGCGTGCAGCATCACGCGGCGCTGATGGCCTGGGCCACGGGCCGGCCCGTGAAGGTGAAGTTCTCCCGGCAGGAGAGCCTCAACATCCACACCAAGCGCCACGCCATGGAGATGGACGTGACCACCGCCTGCGACAAGGACGGCAAACTCTTGGCCATGAAGGCGCTGCTCATCTCCGACTGCGGGGCCTACGCCTCCCTGGGCGGGCCGGTTTTGCAGCGCGCCTGCACGCATGCCGGCGGTCCCTACAACTTCCAGAACGTGGACATCACCGGCATCTGCGTCTATACCAACAACGTGCCCGGCGGCGCGTTCCGCGGCTTCGGCGTCACGCAGAGCTGCTTCGCGGGCGAGGTCAACCTGGACCTGCTGGCCGAGAAGGTGGGCATCTCCCCGTGGGAGATCCGCTACCGCAACGCCATCCGCCCCGGACAGGTGCTGCCCAACGGGCAGATCGCCTCGCCGGACACGGGCTACGTCGAATGTCTGGAGGCCGTGAGGGAAGCGTTTGAAAGCAGCCCCTACGCGGGCATCGCCGGGGCCATGAAAAACAGCGGCGTAGGCGTGGGCCTGCCGGACATCGGCCGCTGCCGCCTGGCCGTGGAAGGCGGCATGGTGCGCATCCGCACCAGCGCGGCGTGCATGGGCCAGGGCGTGGCCACGGTGTGCACGCAGCTGGTGCACGAGGTGACGGGCGTCGCGCCAGCGAGCATCTTCCACGAGCGCGCCGACACCGCCGTCACCCCCAACTCCGGCACCTCCACCGCCAGCCGCCAGACCGTGTTCTGCGGCGAGGCCACGCGCCGCGCGGCCCAGCAGCTTTCGCAGGCGCTCAAGGCGGCGGGCGGCGACCTGACCAGGCTGGAGGGCCAGTCGTTCTACGGCGAATACTCCGGCGTGACCGACCCCATGGGCTCCGACAAGCCCAATCCCGTCAGCCATGTGGCCTACGGCTACGCGGCGCAGGTGGTCGTCATGGACGAAAACAAAAAGGTCGTTCGCGTGGTGGCCGCGCATGACGTGGGCCGCGTCGTCAATCCCCAGGCCTGCGCCGGACAGATCGAGGGCGGCGTGGTCATGGGCCTGGGCTACGGCCTGACCGAGGACTTCAAGATGGAAAACGGCTACGTCAAGAGCAAGTACGGCACGCTGGGCCTGCTGCGCTCCACGGATGTGCCGCCCATCGAGGTGCGCTTCATCGAAAAGGGCACGGACGATCAGAACACCTTCGGCGCCAAGGGCGTGGGCGAGATCAGCGCCATTCCCGCCGCCCCGGCATGCGCCAACGCGGCCTACCGCGTGGACGGCCAGGAGCGCACCAGCCTGCCCATCGCAAACACGTTCTACCGGAAGGAGGGGGGCAAATGAGCGCGCGCACGACGGCGCAGGCGGACGCCCTGTATACCCGCCATGGCAGGCCGCCCATCGGAAAGGCCATTCCGCTGGCCCTGCAACACGTGGTGGCCATGGTGGTCGGCTGCATCACCATGCCCATGATCGTGGCCTCTTCGGCCGGCGTTTCCTCCCAGGACCAGATCATCATGGTACAGGCCAGCCTGCTGGTGGCGGCGCTGGCGATTCTGTTGCAGGCGTTCGGGGTGAAGGGCTTCATCTCCAGCTGCCTGCCGGTGATGGTGGGAAGCGGCTTCGCTTTTTTGCCCACGCTGCGCTCCATCGTGGAGCAGTACGGCATGTCGGGTCTTGCGGGCGCGCAGATCGCTGGCGCCGTGATGGGCATGGTCGTGGGCCTGGTCTTTAAGAAAATCCGCTTTCTCTTCCCGCCCATCGTGACCGGCAGCGTGGTATTGACCATCGGCATCTCGCTCTATGACACGGCGGTCAACTACATGGCCGGCGGCTCGGCGGCGGCGCCCACCTACGGCAGCGCCGGCAACTGGATTCTGGCGTTGGTCACGCTGGTCACGGTCATCGTGGCGGGGCAGTTCGGCAAAGGCATGATTAAAGCCAGCGCCACGCTCATCGGCATGCTGGTGGGCTATCTCGCGGCCGCCCTCACCGGGGGCATCGACTTTTCGGGCATCGCCTCGGCTGGCTGGGTACAGCTCCCCGAGCCCTTCCACTTCGCGCCAGCCTTCCACTTCAACGCCATCATCAGCCTGGGCATCGTCTTTATGGTCAACGCCGTGCAGGACATCGGACAGCTGGAGGCCACGGCCAACGGCGTCTATGAGCGCGAGGCCGACGGCGCGGAGATCACCGGCGGCGTGATCGGCAACAACCTGTGCAGCCTGCTGGGCGGCATCCTGGGCGGCGTGCCCGTGGCCACCGCCGGGCAGAACGTGGGCATCGTCGTCACCACCAAGGTCATCAACCGTGTGGTCTTTGGCATCGCGGGGGCGGTGGTGCTGGTGGCGGGCCTCGTGCCCAAGCTCAGCGCCATCCTCGTCACCATTCCCCAGCCGGTGCTGGGCGGCGCGACAATCACGGTGTTCGGCTCCATCGCCATGACCGGCGTGCGCATGCTCGCGCGCGAGGGCCTCAGCCCGCGCAGCACCTTTATCGCGGGCCTGAGCGTGGCCCTGGCGGTGGGCATCCCCCAGCTTCCGGGCGTCTTTGCGGGCTGCCCCGCGTGGATCGGACAGATCTTCGGCGGCTCGGAGGTCATCATCGTGGCGCTCACAGCCATTTTGCTCAACCTCATCCTTCCCAAGGAAAAAAAGGAGATTTGACGTATGAAGGAATCCTTTAAGATCGTCACCTATCCGCGCCAGGCAAAGCCGGATACCGACCTGTCCGCCTTCAGCCTCGAACAGGCCCGCAAGGCGCGGGACTTCCACGCCAGTTTCGACGTGTATGCCCAAACGCCCCTCACCGCTCTGCCAGGGCTGGCAAAGGCGCTGGGCGTCGCCTCCATCCATGTGAAGGACGAGAGCTACCGCTTTGGCCTCAACGCCTTCAAGGTGCTCGGCGGCAGCTATGCGCTGGGGCGCTACATCGCCAAGCGTCTGGGCGAGGATATCGCGGACCTTCCCGCCTCGCGCATCCTCTCCGACGAGGTGCGCAAAAGGCTGGGCGAGGTGACCTTCGTCACCGCCACGGACGGCAACCACGGCCGCGGCGTCGCCTGGACGGCCAACCGACTCGGCCAGCATTCCGTGGTGTACATGCCCAAGGGTTCCGCCGCCGAGCGGCTGGCCAACATCCGCGCCGAGGGCGCGGACGCCTCCATCACCGACCTCAATTACGATGACGCGGTCCGCCTGGCCAACCGTCAGGCCGGCGAAAAGGGCTGGGTCATGGTGCAGGACACCGCCTGGGAGGGGTATACCGACATCCCCCTGTGGATCATGCAGGGCTATACGACCATGGGGTATGAGATCGTGCAGCAGCTTGAGGCCATGGGGGCGGAAAAGCCCACGCATGTGTTCCTGCAGGCGGGCGTTGGCAGCATGGCGGGCGCGATGACGGGCTTCCTGACCTCGTATTACGGCGCGGAGCGGCCCTTCATCACCGTGGTGGAACCCAACAAGGCCGACTGCGTGTTCCGCACCGCAGAGGCCAACGACGGCAAGCTGCACTTCGTGACCGGCGAGATGAACACCATCATGGCCGGCCTTGCCTGCGGCGAGCCGTGCACGATTGGCTGGGAGGTGCTCAAAAACTGCGCCGATGCCTTCATCAGCTGCCCGGACTACGCCGCGGCGGACGGCATGCGCATCCTCGCCGCCCCCGTGCGCGGCGACCAGCCCATCGTGTCGGGCGAATCGGGCGCGGCGACCACGGGCTGCGTGGCCAACATCCTGCTGCGCGAAGGGCTGCATGAGCTCAGGGAAAAGCTGCATCTGGACGCCTCCAGCCGCGTGCTGTTCATCAGCACCGAAGGCGATACCGACCGCGACAACTACCGCAAGGTGGTCTGGGGCGGCAAATATTCCAAGGTATACGAAGCGTAACGCATAGAAAGGAGCATCGCCATGTTGAACGAAACGCAGAAAAACGAAGTGGTGGCCCTGTGCCAGAAGCTGATCCAGTCCCCCAGCACCAGCGGACACGAGGAGGGCGTGGTCGAGCGCCTGAAGGCGTTCTTTGAGGCGAACGGCTTTGACAGCGTGCACGTGGACCGCTACGGCAACGTCATCGGCTGCATCAAGGGCTCCCGCCCCGGCCCCAGGGTTCTCTTTGACGGGCACATCGATACCGTCCCCGTGGGCGATCCCGCCACGTGGGAGCATGACCCGTTTGCCGCAGAGATCGTGGATGGCAAAATCTACGGCCGCGGCACCTCGGACATGAAGGGCGCGGTGGCCGCCATGGCGTGCGCCGCCGCCAACTACGCCAAGGCCACGAACAAGGATTTCGCGGGCGAGATCTACGTGGCGGGCGTGGTGCACGAGGAGTGCTTCGAGGGCGTGGCGGCGCGCGAGATCAGCGCCTATGTCAAGCCTGACTACGTCGTCATCGGCGAGGCCAGCCAGCTCAACCTCAAGATCGGCCAGCGCGGCCGCGCCGAAATCGTTGTGGAGACCTTCGGCAAGCCCTGCCACAGCGCCAACCCCGAAAAGGGCATCAACGCGGTCTACAAGATGGCCAAGGTCATCGAGGCCATCCGCACGCTGGAGCCCACCCATCATCCGGTACTGGGCGACGGCATCCTGGAATTGACCGACATCAAGTCCGCGCCGTACCCGGGCGCTTCCGTGGTGCCGGAGTACTGCCGCGCGACCTATGACCGCCGCCTGCTGGTGGGAGAAACAAAGGAAAGCGTGCTTGCGCCCATCAACGCCCTGCTGGAGAAGCTCATGGCCGAGGACCCGCAGCTCAAGGTCAAGGCCAGCTACGCCGTGGGTCGGGAGATGTGCCACACCGGCAACGAGATCGAGGGCGAACGCTTCTTCCCCGGCTGGCTGTATGACGAGAACGACGATTTCGTGCAGGCCGTCTATGGCGAGCTCAAGGCCATGGGCTACAATCCCACCATCACCCAGTACAACTTCTGCACCAACGGCAGCCACTACGCGGGCGAGGCGGGCGTCAAGACCTTCGGCCTTGGACCCAGCCGCGAGAACCTGGCGCACACCATCAACGAGTACATCGAGATCGACCAGCTCGTGAAGGTCTGCGACTGCTACACCGGCGTGATGAAGGCGCTGCTGAAATAAGAAGGGAGCAAAACGATGGCTTCTCTGCTTTTGAAGGGCGGCCGCGTGGTGGACGGGACGGGCAAAGCCGCCTTTGAGGCCGATGTGCTCGTCCGGGACGGGAAGATTGCCGCGGTGGGCCGCGGCCTGTCCGGCGCGGACCGCGTGATCGATGTGACGGGCCTGACCGTCGCGCCCGGCTTCATCGATACCCACAGCCATTCCGACCTGCACGTGCTGCTGCGCCCGCAGGTGTTGCCCAAGATCATGCAGGGCATCACCACAGAGCTGCTGGGGCAGGACGGCGTGTCCCTCGCGCCGCTGCCCACGCGCTTCATCAGCCCCTGGCGCAAGAACCTCGCCGGGCTGGACGGCGACAGCGACGAGATCGACTGGACCTTTGAAACCACGGACAACTATCTCAAGATGATCGAGGCGGCGCATCCGGGCCTGAACGAGATGTACCTGGTGCCGCACGGCAACATCCGCATGGAGGCCATGGGGCTGGACAACCGCCTGCCCACGGAGGACGAGCTGGAGGCCATGCGCCGCATCACCCGCCGGGAGATGGAGGCGGGCGCGATGGGCCTTTCCACGGGGCTGATCTACATCCCCTGCGCCTACGGCGAGAGCCGCGAGCTGATCGAGATGTGCAAGGTGGTGGCGGAGTACGACGGCGTGTTCGTCATCCACCAGCGCAGCGAGGCCGATACCATCCTGGACAGCATGAGGGAGGTCATCGAGATCGGCCGGCAGTCCGGCGTCAAGGTGCACTGGAGCCACTTCAAGGTCTGCGGAAAGCAGAACTGGGACAAGATCGACGCCGTGCTGGAGCTTCTGGACCAGGCCAGGGCTGAGGGCATCACCGTCAGCTTCGACCAGTACCCCTATGTGGCCGGCAGCACCATGATGGGCGCGATTCTGCCACCCTGGGTACACGACGGCGGCACGGACAAGGCCGTGGCGCGGCTGGCCGACCCGGAGCTGCGCAAAAAGATGGTCAGCGACATGGAAAACGGCATTCCCGGCTGGGACAACTTCGTGGATTTCGCCGGGTTTGAAAACATCTACGTCACCAGCGTCAAGACGGAGGAGAACGCCGACGCGGTGGGCCTGTCCATCGTGGAGCTGGCCAAAAAGCGCGGCACGGACCCCTACACGGCGGCGTTTGACCTGCTGCTGCAGGAGGAAAACGCCGTGGGCATGGTGGATTTCTATGGCACGGAGGAGCATGTGCGGCGCTTCATGCGTCGCCCGGAGATGAACGTGTGCACCGACGGCCTGCTCTGCCCCGGAAAGCCGCATCCGCGCCTCTACGGCAGCTTTGCCCGCGTGCTGGGACGCTATGCGCGTAAGGAAGGGGTGCTGACCCTGGAGGAGGCCGTGCGCAAGATGACCGGCAAGGCCGCGCAGGTGCTCTCGCTTAAGGATCGCGGACTGATCCGGGAGGGCATGCACGCCGACATCACCGTCTTTGACGCCGCCACCATCCTCGACAAGGGCACCTTTACCGACCCGATTCAATTCCCCGACGGCATCGCCTACGTCATCGTCAACGGCGAGGTGGCCGTCGATCACGGCGCGCACACCGGCGCGCTCAACGGGCGCGTCATCCGGCGCGGCCGCTGAAACCATCAAATTTTAAGGAGGAATTGCTCATGAATACCGCCGTTTCCACCGAAAAGGCCCCCGCCGCCATCGGCCCCTATTCGCAGGCCGTGCAGGCCGGAAATACCGTCTATGTCTCCGGCCAGCTTCCCATCGACCCCGCCACCGGCGCGTTTGCCGGCGAGGACATCCGCGCGCAGACCCGCCAGTCGCTCACCAACATCCGCTCCATCCTTGAGGCCGTGGGCGCGGATATGTCCAAGGTCGTCAAGACGACGGTGCTTCTCAAAAACATCGCGGATTTTGCTGCGATGAACGAGGTTTACGCGGAGTTCTTCGCCGCGCCCTATCCCGCCCGCGCCGCGTTCCAGGTGGCCGCGCTGCCAAAGGACGCGCTGGTGGAGATCGAGTGCGTGGCGGTGATCTGACCGGGCATCGCGCGGCCTGCGCGGCCGCGCGCCCTTTTTAGAAAGCGGAGGAGCAAGATGTACAGAATTGTGGAAAAAGAGGCGCTCAACCCCACGGTGACCCGCATGGTCATCGAGGCGCCGCTGGTGGCCCGCAAGGCCCAGCCTGGGCAGTTCATCATCTTCCGAGCGTCGGAGGACGGCGAACGCGTGCCGCTGACGATTGCGGATGACGACCGGGAAAAGGGCACCGTGACGATCATCTTCCAGATCGTAGGGGCCGCGACCATGGAGCTCAACGCCCTTGAGCAGGGCGACGGCCTGCCCGACTTCGTGGGTCCGCTGGGCAAGCCCAGCGATCTGGAGGGGCTGAAGAAGGTGGCGGTCGTGGGCGGCGGCGTGGGGTGCGCCATCGCCTATCCCACGGCCAAGCGCCTGCATGAGCTGGGCGCGGAGGTCCATTCGGTGGTGGGCTTTCGCGGCCGCGATCTGGTGATTCTGGAAAAGGAGTTTTCCGACGTTTCGGACCGTCTGGTCATGATGACCGACGATGGCAGCTACGGCGAAAAGGGCCTGGTCACCAACGCGCTGGAAAGGCTCATCCAGGAGGGCAACCGCTACGACGAGGTCATCGCCATCGGCCCGCTGGTCATGATGAAATTCGTGTGCAAGGTGACGGAGAAATACGGCGTCAAAACCACCGTCTCCATGAACCCCATCATGATCGACGGCACCGGCATGTGCGGTGGTTGCCGCCTCACCGTTGGCGGGCAGACGAAGTTTGCCTGCGTGGACGGCCCGGACTTTGACGGGCATCAGGTGGACTTTGACGAGGCGATGCAGCGCGGGGGAATGTACCGCGACTTTGAGGTGCACGCGCGCGAGGCCGCCTGCAACCTGTTGAAGAAGGAGGCGGAGTGAGATGCCCAACATGGACCCCCAAAAATGTCCCATGCCCGTGCAGGAGCCCGAGGCGCGCATCCGAAATTTCTCCGAGGTGGCGCTGGGATATACCTATGAGATGGCGGTAGGGGAGGCCAGGCGCTGCCTGAGCTGCAAAAACAAGCCCTGCGTATCGGGCTGCCCGGTGGGCATCGACATTCCCGCCTTTATCGCGCGCGTCGCGGCGGAGGATTTGGAGGGCGCCTGGGAGGTACTCAACGCCTCCACGGCGCTGCCGGCGGTGTGCGGACGCGTCTGCCCGCAGGAAAACCAGTGCGAGGGCAAGTGCGTGCGCGGCATCAAGGGCGAGCCGGTGGGCATCGGCCGCCTGGAGCGCTTCGTGGCCGACTGGCACCGCGAGCATACCGACGCGAAGCCCGAGATTCCCGCGCAAAACGGCCACAAGGTAGCCGTGATCGGCTCCGGGCCCTCCAGCCTCACGGCGGCGGGCGAGCTGGCCAAAGCGGGCTACAAGGTGACGGTGTACGAGGCGCTGCATACGCCGGGCGGCGTGCTGGTTTACGGCATCCCGGAATTCCGCCTGCCCAAGGACATCGTGCGCCGGGAGATCGACGGCCTGCGCCAGATCGGCGTGGATATCGAAACCAACGTCGTCGTCGGCAAGACCGTCACCATTGACGAGCTGTTTGACATGGGCAACGAGGCGGTCTTTATCGGCTCCGGCGCGGGCCTGCCCCGCTTTATGGGCATTCCGGGCGAGAGCCTCAACGGCGTGTACTCCGCCAACGAGTTCCTCACCCGCATCAACCTCATGAAGGCATACAGGGACAATGCCAAGACCCCCGTTCAGCACGCCAGAAACGTGGCGGTCGTGGGCGGCGGCAACGTGGCCATGGACGCGGCCCGCTGCGCCAAGCGGCTGGGCGCCGAAAACGTCTACATCGTCTACCGGCGCGGCATGGAGGAGATGCCCGCGCGCCGGGAAGAGGTCGAGCACGCGCAGGAGGAGGGCATCATCTTCCGCACCCTGTGCAATCCTATCGAGGTGCTGGGCGACGACAAGGGCCGCGTAAAGGGCATGATCTGCCAGGAGATGGAGCTGGGTGAGCCGGACGCCTCCGGCCGCCGCCGGCCGGTGCCCAAGGAGGGCAGCACCTTCACGCTGGAGGTGGACTGCATGGTCATGTCCATCGGTACCAGCCCCAACCCGCTCATCCGCTCGACCACGCCGGGCCTGGAAACCAACCGGCACGGCTGCATCATCACAAACGGCGACGACGGGCTGACCACGCGCGAGGCCGTCTACGCGGGCGGCGACGCCGTGACCGGCGCGGCCACCGTCATCCTCGCCATGGGCGCGGGCAAGCAGGCCGCCAGGGCGATTGACCGGTACATCAAAGGCAAGGCCTGACGCCAGGGAGCCAAGCGCCGCCCCGTCAGGCGCGACGTCTCGTTCCAAAAGGGGTTTTTGGGAGGACTTTCGCGGCCCTCCGCCGGAGATTCGGTGGAGGGTCGCTTGCCATCCCTGCCGGATTCGTTTAAAAAGGGCTCTTCGTTTTGATGGAAAATTTCCTCTTGACAACCGTCCCGGCCCATGCTATGATATCCCACGTGGTTTGGACATCCCGGATGTGTCGCCGGAAGGGAATCCGTTACCAAGGCGTCCGGAGTTCGAGCCTTCGGCGGGTCGCCCGTCCCTGCTCCGTGGAGCAGGAGGACATGTCCTTTGCGGGCGTGGCGGAATGGCAGACGCGCCAGACTTAGGATCTGGTGCCCCCGTGGCGTATGGGTTCAAGTCCCTTCGCCCGCACCATTTCAAGTGGAACGTGCGGTAGTAGCTCAGTGGTAGAGTGCCACCTTGCCAAGGTGGATGTCGCGAGTTCGAATCTCGTCTACCGCTCCACTTTTCTAAGGGGTCGAATGTCCAAACCATCTTCGGGCGGGTGTAGCTCAATGGTAGAGCCCCAGCCTTCCAAGCTGGTTACGTGGGTTCGATTCCCATCACCCGCTCCACTGAAAGAATGCCCGGTATTGTTTCTCATCAGGGAAATGATGCCGGGCGTTTTTCTGCCCGTGAAGAGTTTTACACCCGGCAAGCGGCTTGCGTTTTTCTCGGCGCCCCAATCCTTGACAATCAAAGCGCGGCGCGTGTATAATTCAATCATCTGTGGCTTTTTCCACAGACGATTTGACGAGGTGAAGCACATGCTGAAGGTACTCAAGGGAATGAAGGACGTGCTTCCCGCCGAAAGCGCGCGATGGCGCGCCCTGGAGCGGGAGATGCGCAGGGCGGCCCTGACGGCCGGATACCGGGAAATCCGCACGCCCGTATTGGAGCATACGGAGCTTTTCGCACGTTCTGCGGGCGAGAGCAGCGACGTGGTCCGCAAGGAGATGTACACCTTTCTGGACAAGGGCGACCGTAGCGTGACCCTCAAGCCCGAAAGCACCGCCGGGGCCGTGCGCGCCTTTCTGGAAAGCGGCCTGTACGCGCAGGCGCTTCCCCTGAAAATGTACTATGTCAACGCGCCGCATTTCCGCTATGAGGCGCCGCAGTCCGGGCGGCTGCGCGAGCATCACCAGTTCGGCATGGAGTGCTTCGGCGCGGTTGAGCCCTCCGCGGACGCGGAGCTGATCTGGCTGGTGGTCAGGCTTCTGTCCGATTTCGGGCTGAAAAACCTGTCCGTGCGCATCAACTCCATCGGCTGCCCCAACTGCCGTCCCGCGTACCAGAAGGCCTTCCGCGAATACCTCGCGGCCCGAAAGGACCGTCTGTGCCGCACCTGCCAGGAGCGTATGGAAATCAACCCCATGCGCACGCTGGACTGCAAGGAGGAGGGCTGCAAGCAGGCGCTGGCCGACGCGCCTGTGATGCTGGATCACCTGTGCGACGAATGCCGCGCGCATTTTGAGCTGCTCAAGAAATATCTGGACGAGGCGGGCATCCGCTACGCTGTGGACGCGCGCATCGTGCGCGGCCTGGACTATTATACCAAGACCGTTTTCGAGGTCATTACCGCTACGCCAAACGGCGAACTCACCGTGTGCGGCGGCGGCCGCTATGACGGACTGGTGCAGGAGCTGGGCGGCCCGGCGATTCCGGCTGTCGGCTTCGGCATGGGCATCGAACGGGTGCTCATGCTGCTGGATGCGCTGGAGCCGGGGGAATGCCGCCTGCAAATGGACGACGAGACGCCGCAGGTCTTTGTCGCCTGCCTTGGCCGTCAGCTGTCGCTTAATGCATTTTCGCTGCTGCGCCGCTTCCGCGAGGCGGGCCTGCGCGCCGATATGGATCATCAGGCCCGCAGCCTCAAGGCGCAGTTCAAATACGCCGACAAGCTGGGCGCGAAATACGTGGCCGTGCTGGGCGATGACGAGATCGAGCGCGGCGTGGTCAAGCTGCGCGACATGGCCACGCGCGAGGAATGGGAAGCGCCGCTGGAGACGGCGGCCGAAGCGCTCAAGGA
>USFL01000015.1 GCA_900553905.1 uncultured Eubacteriales bacterium
ACATGCCCTCGCCCTCCAGAGAAACGTGCAGCCAATAGTCCAGCTGGCCCAGCACCGTCACCCCGGTGCCGTCGCGCTCCAGCGCGGCCACGTCGGATTCTCGGTGGTTGAGGGTGTAGAGGGTGGTGAAGCCGCTTTCCTCCCCGGACGCCAGCGTAGCGGTGGGAAGCGCGTCCGCCGGCTTTTCGTACACCAGGTCGCGCAGGGGCATCCAGCCCGGAATGCCGGTGGTATCGCCGTCCCCGGCGATAAGCACGCTGGCCCAGTTGGGCTCGCCCTCCACGCTGTTCCATTCCGGGAGGGCGCTGCTCTCGCACAGCTCGACCACGGTGACGGGCGTGCCGTTGAGGTAGATGCCCATGGGGCAGTTCACGTCATTGGCGCTGGGGCCTGTCAGGAGCACGGTTCCCGCGCCTTCGGCGGCATGCACCCAGGCGTTCAGCGGCAGGGCGGGGCTTTCGTCCTCGACCAGAGCCAGCGCGCCGCCCAGCACAGCCGTCATCGCCAGCGCCAGCACGCCCAGCGCCACGCCCGTCCGACGGCGGCCCTCCATAATGGCGATGATGCGGCGCTTCATGCCGTTGCGCCCGCCGTAAAACGACGTGCACAGGGCGGTACGGGCGCGCGCCTGCCGCCGGATGACGCGCAGGATGGTTTCGGAATAGAAGCGGCGCTCCTCCTCATCCGCGCGAGCGGTAACATGGCTGTCGCAGGAAGCCTCCTGATAGAAGCACAGGGAGCGGCCCATGGCCCAGACCACGGGATTGTACCAGTGCAGTGCATAGGCCAGCACCAGCCCGGCCTTGACCAGAAGATCCCCGCGTTTGAGATGCGTCAGCTCGTGCCGGAGAACCAGCACCAGTTCGTCGGTGGTGAGTTCCTCATCCGGGAGCAGAATCACGGGATGCAAGAGGCCCATCAGCATGGGGCTGGACACCGTGGGGCACAGGCGCAGGCCAACCCGGCGGCGGATGCGCATCTCCGAAAGGCAGGCTTTCAGCGTAGCGGCGTAGCCCGCCGCCTCGCAGGGCATCTGCCAGCGGCGTACGGTGCGTGCAAAGCGCAGATGGCTCACCGCCGCCAGCGCCAGCACCACCGCCGCCCCCACCAGCCAGATCCACGCCAGTACGGAGAGCCAGTCCACGGGAATGCCAGCGCTTGCCGAAGCGCTCTGCTCCCTCTCCACGGCCGCGAGCGTCAGGTCTTCCATGGTCGTTCCGGGCCTATTCTCCACATTTGCATTCTGAGCGTCGGCACCGGCCCGGACAGGCTGGTGAGCAGTCTGCGCGGCGGCAGACGCCTGCACAGCCGATGGCGCCTGCATGACCTCCGCCAGCTGGGTTTCGGTGGTCAGCGGGACTGCGGTTGCCGCGCTGCCTGCGACAGGCCGCGACAGCGCCTGCGGAAGCTCCACCGTCATCAGCGGACGGCTCGCCAGCAGGCTGAAGGGAATCAGCAGGCCTGCCAGCACCACCACCCACACGCGGTACAGCCCGCGCGGGCCGTAACGCTTTCCGAGCAGCGGCAGCAGCGCCAGGTAGACAAGCGCCAGCGCCGACAGCCCAGCGCCCGTGCAGGCCATGGCCAGAAAATAGCTTTTCATGAATGTCCGCCTCCCTTTTGCCGCTCAAGCCACCGGCTCAGCTCGTCCAGGTCGCTCTCGGTCAGGCGCTCGCTTTCCAAGGCGGTCAGCAGGCTTTTGAAGCTGTTGCGGTGGTAGTGCTCCACAAAGCTCTCCGTTTCCATGCGCAGGTACTCTTCCCGCGTGATGATGGGATAAAACGCCCGCTCGCGCCCGCTGCCCCGCTCCACGCGCAGAAAGCCGCGCTCGGTCAGCCGCCCGAAGAGCGTGACCACGGTCTGAATCTTCCAGCCGCGCTCCCGGCCCAGCGCCTCCATCACCATGGTGGTGGTCACAGGCGGCTCGCGGTCCCAGATATAGCTCATGATCTCAAATTCGGTATCAGGCAAACGCTGCGATTTCATATGGGTTTCCCCCTTCGCGTTTTAATAAGACGGCATGTATTACAGACAGTCTTATAATACATCCTGTCTTACTAGTTGTCAATCCCTCCCCCGAAGATTTTCAATTTGTAACAAGCGTATCCGATGATTGACAATTTGTAAGACGTGATGTAGTATGATGGTGACGGCAAGGGACAGACCAAAAATGAATCAGGAGGAATCCTATGATGAACAGAGCATTCAAACGCCGCATGGGGCGCTTGCTGATCGCGCTATTGCTGCCTGCGCTGCTGTGTCCCGCCGCCCTGGCGGACGATCAGACCGCCGATACCTGGTACTTCGGCGGCACCGGGCAGGAAACCTTCTATGAAGCCACACCCCTGCCCAACGGCTGCCTGCTGCTCAACGGCTCCACCCAGCTGGGACGGAACGGGCAGGAGCAGCTTTCCTTTTCCTCAAGAGAGAAGCGCGCCTGGCTCCTGTGCCTGAACCCGGACATGAGCATCGCCTGGGAGGTCATCGACGACGCGGAGGGCACCTCCCGCTACGTGGTGCCGCAGGTGCTGGCGGACGGGCGCATCGCCGTGCTGTACTACAACAGCCCCAGCCAGGTGACGGAGGCGGTCGCCATCCGCTACTTCACGCAGGACGGCGAGCCCGCGGGCGAGGTAAGCCTGCCTGCGAACGCCCCATTCGAGCTTCCGGGCGACCGGTGCGCGGGGGGCTATGTCTTTTCCGGCTATCAGGTAGACACCCAGTTTGCGGACGAATCGGGAATACACACCCTGCCCGACATGGGAGAAACCGCTGCTAGAAGTGCCGACATACGTTCGGTCCTGGCCACGGCAGACGGGCAGATCATCTGCGGCTTCTTCATGGTGGAGGGGGAACGCCACGCCGCCGTGGCTTATGTGGACGCAAGCGGCGCCGAGCGCTGGCGGTTCTCGCCTGCTGAATATGCCGCCGGGAACTTCTCGGAACCCTGCCTCCAAAAGGACGGAAGTCTCGTTTTCCTCTGGTCGTACCGGGACCCCGACACGCGTGAGACGACGGCCATGCGCCTGCTGTGCCTGGACCAGGACGGCTCGTTTTTGTGGGAGCTGCCCGTGCCCACCGACATCGGAACCGCGTTTGCTCCGGTGGACGAGAGCTATATGTTCTGCCGTACCTGGCAGGAAAAGACGTACACGCACGCCCGCTTCACGCTGGTGGACAAAAACGGGCAGGTGACGCAGGTGCGCGACGCCGAGCCTCGCAGGGAGGAATTTTCCGGAGAAATCATGTTTACCTGGAACGGCGAGGCGTGGCTCCTGACCAACGCCGAGCGCTCGTCCAACCGCGTCAACGACCGTCAGGACGAGCTGGAGCTGGTGGATGCGGCCCTGATCCGCGTGAACGCCTGCGAGGTTGTCTCGGAGTAAGGGACGGCGCGTTTCGCCGCTCGTGCCGCGCCGGCATTGCGGCGATACAAGAAAAAGGCCCGCCACGGCGTCAACGCCTTGGCGGGTCCTTATTAATTGTTCAGCGTAACCTTGAACAGATATTGCGGCAGCACGCGGCGGTATTCCTCGTACAGCCCCGTCTCCTCATACAGGCGGACGTAGTAGCGGTACAGCTCATTTTTGACCTTCATGGCGTTCCAGGGATGGATCACCGCCTGACGCGAGGTGGACAGCGCCAGGCCGCCGGGGCTTCGCACATAGTCATAGACGGAATCGGCCAGCACCGCCACATAGCGCACCCAGCGGTAGTACTGGGTATTGAAGGCAAAATCCTCGCCCCAGGGCAGACGCCCGTCGCAGCGGATGGCATTGCGCAGGATCACATCGCGCCGGTAGAGCTTGTTCCAGAGCACAGCATAAAAGAAGCTGTTGGGATGCGCGGACAACCGGTCCAAAAACTGACGCTGGCTGAGGATCATGTCCTGGTCCAGAAAGCCGCGCTTCTGGCGAAGCTGGCCGATCACCTCGGTGTAGGGGGCGATGACCAGATCGCACCTGCGCCGCTCCATGGCCTCCACCATGCGCCCGGTAGCATCGGGCGCCAGCAGATCGTCGCTGTCCACAAACTGAAGATATTTGCCGGTGGCATGATTGATAGCCAAATTGCGCGCAGCGGCCACACCGCTGTTGGCCTGGGCAAACACCCGCACGCGCCCGTCCTGCGCGGCAAACTCCCGCAGCAGCTGAAGGCTCTGATCGGTGCTGCCATCGTCCACGGCCAGCACCTCGATATCTTCAAAGGACTGGTGCAGCACGCTCCCAATGCAGCCCGCGAGTGTCTTTTCCGCGTTGTAAACCGGCACGATCACGCTGACGGTCGCCTGTTTCGTCGGCAAAGCATTCCCCTCCCCGGCGTGTCAGGCCCTGACGCCGTCCTCTTTGCGGTCCTCTTCTGTTTCCACGCCGGCCAGACCCACATCCTCCAGGCGCACGGTCATATCCTCCAAATGATTGATGGAATGCTCGGTCTTGACCCAGGTGGTCTGGTGGCGGTGCTTAAACAGGCCCACCACCTGCGCCCAGCCTGCCAGCATGGTGTTGATCAGCATGCTCCACAGCATCGGAAAAAGGATTTTCAGGTCCACGCGGCGGTGGTTATCCAGCCATTCGCCCATGTAGAACAAAAAGATAAAGGAATAAATGAACAGCACGATGCCCGGCCAGTTCAGCGTCAGCCAACTCTGCATGGTGGCATGCACCGGCGGGCTTTCAATCCACCCGGCCAGCTTAAACAGCTCCATCAGAAGCCCCAGCGCCAGCTGCGCCACCAGCACCACATAGGGGGTAAGGCTGTACATATAGAAGAACGTCGAAATAAACTCCCCCAGCCGGATGCGCCGCTGAAACAGCGCACGGAACAGCCGCCCGGTGTTTTTGAACGCCACGAACCAGTGGCCCTGCGCCCAGCGCGTGCGCTGACGGAAGCTGGCGCAGAAGCGCGTGGGCTTTTCATCATAGATGCGCACATTGTTGTTCCACAGGATACGCTTGCCGTCGCAGGTCGCCTCAATCTGCAATTCAAAGTCCTCGGTCAGCGACATGGCGGTCCATCCGCCGCGGCGGTGCAGATACTGGGCCGATACGGCAAAACCCGTGCCGCCGATCACGCTGTTGAGGCCGAGGCGGCTTTTGGCATATTGGAAAAAGCGGTTGGTGATGGTATAGGTCATGTAGTAGAACATGGCCACCATGCCCTTGCGGTTCTTGCAACCCAGATAGCACTGGATGATGTCCGCTTTTCCCTCCGCCGAAAGATACTGGCTGTTGACCTCCAGAAACATATTCGGGTCCACCAGATTATCGGCGTCAAAGAACATCACCAGGTCATAATGGTCCTGGTATCCGTCCAGCGCGTTGAGCGCCTTTTGCAGGACGATGGGCTTGCCCGTCGGCGCGTCGGGGCCCTCCTTGTGGCTTTCCAGCACGTTGGCCCCCATGCGCCGCGCGACCTCCACGGTCTTGTCGGTACAGTTATCGGCCAGGATATAAAAGTCATACAGCTCGCGCGGGTATTCCATGTGCTCCAGGTTGTCGATGATATCCGCGATGACCGCCTCTTCATTGTGGGCGGGCACCAACACCAGAAAGCGCATCTGCGGATCATGGTCCTGATAGTTTTTGGTATTGCGCTTAAAGCCAAAGAAGCTGATGCACAGCTGATACACAAGCATCAGCACCAGCCAGATGCTCATGATGCTCATTACAGCTTCAATGACTGCCGTTATGATTTCCACGGGCTAACATCCTTCCATCTGCATATCCGGCAACAGGCAACACTTATTTATACTATATCCCCTGCCGCCTGTCAATGCATGTCATAAAACGAGCACTCTCCGATAAATTCCCGAAGGATGCTCAAGGGCGGAATCTCATCCATCACATCGCCGTCCACCGGCAGAAAATAGTGCAGCACCTTCAGCAGCCGGTGCGCCACCAGGTGCTCCGGCGCGGTTCGGGGGATGGAGAGCAGCAGCTCATAGGCGATGGTTTTGAGCACGGGCAGCTCATAGTGCAGGGAGGTATTGAACATCACGTCCGCCTTTTCCATGTTGGGAAAGATCCAGCGTTCCTCCCCCGCGCGCACCTTGGGCCACATGTCGATGGTCTCCACCGGCGAGGTATTGCGGAACCGCATATCGCGCACGATGCGGCGCAGAAGGCGCACGTCCGTCGTGCGGATGCGGTTGTGGTCGTCGAGGTTAATGCAGCTGAGCGCGCTGACGTAGATGCCGTAGGTCAGCTGTTCGGGCACCTCGGAGGTGATGCGGTCGTTCATGCCGTGAATGCCCTCCAGCAGCAGCGGCTCGCCGGGCCCTACGGTCAGCTCGTAGCTGTTGGGACAGCGCGCGCCGGTTTTGAAGTCGAAGCGCGGCATCTCAACCGTGCGCCCGCTGAGCAGCTCCTCCAGGCAGGCGGTGAGCAGGGGGATATCCAGCGCGTCCACGTGCTCCAGGTCGGGTTTGCCGTCGGGCTCGAGGGGAATCTCGCGACGGTCGCGGTAAAAGTCGTCCAGCGACACCAGATGCGGCCGCTGCCCCAGCACGCGCAGGTGCACGGCCAGCCGGTTGGCAAAAGTGGTCTTGCCGCTGGAGGAGGGGCCGAAGATCATCACCACCCGCGCGCCGCGCCGCAAAATCTCGTCCGCGATGCCGGCGATGGATTTATCATGCAGCGCCTCGTTGATGCGGATAAATTCGCGCAGACGGCCCTCGCGGATCATCTGATTCACATCCGCCGCGTTCTCCGCGCCCAGAATACGGCACCACCGCTGCGAGGTGGCGAACTCGCGCAGGAATTTGGCGCGCGACACATACGGCGCGGGCTCGTCGGGATTGGCGGGCGAGGGCGCCATCAGCACCACGCCGGGGTAGTGCGGCTTGACCGCAAAGGCGCGGATCATGCCCGTGGAGGGCAGCATAGCCCCGTAAAAATATTCGCACAGCGGGCCGATGCGGTACATGCGGATGCTCTGCTGCGGACGGTATCGCAAAAGCCGGGCCTTGTCCAGCCACCCCTCGTTTTCAAAGTAGGCGATGGCCTCCTCGCGGGTCCATTCCTCTTTCTGGAAGGGCAGGTCCTGCCGCACCAGCTCGCGCATGTCCTCCTCGATGGCGCGGGCCATCTCATGCCCGATTTCGCCGTCCAGAAGGCGCAGGTACAGGCCGTAGCCCACGGAGTTGAGCATGCGCGCCCGCTTGTCGGGATAGAGGCGCTTGAGGCTCAGCAAAAACAGGAAGCGCAGCGAGCGTTCGTAGACGCGCCGTCCCTCCTCGTCCTGATAGGTGAGCGGCTCCAGCGCGCAGTCCTCCGCCAGCGGGTCGGACAGCTCCACGCAGACGCCGCCCCGCATGGCACACAAAACGCGCTCCGCCCGCTCTGCGGGCAGCAGAGCGCGGACGGCCTGCCCCGCGGTCGTTCCCGGCGCAAACGCTTCGGTCCGCTCCCCGATGGTGATGTGAATCATGGCTTGCTCCGCCATGGCTGCGCCTCCTTCCCCGGTCAGGCATCCTCAAAGGGCATGTTGCTGGAATAGGCCGCGGACAGGTCCTCCACGTCCACGTGCTCGTAGTCGCCGCGCTTGAGGCGGTACTGGTATTGCAGCTCCTTGGTGTGCACATAGGCGCGGGTCTGCCGGTTGGCCGGCAGCACGCTCAAATGCATGCCCTTCTGGCCGTCGGGCAGCTGCGAAAAGCGGATCTTCACAAACATCAGCCCGTGCTGCTGGCAGCGGCTGAGCGCCACGTATTTGCCCGGCGCCTGCGGAATCAGCGCAGTCTGGCGCTTGGTGGGCTGACCGCAGGTGGGGCATTTGGGCGCGGCCAGCGCCTCGCCCTCCAGCGCCTCGCGCACGGAGGGCACCAGGTCGGTCACGCGGAAGCGGCTGCGCCGGTCGTTGTGGCACAGCTTGCGCGGCTGCTCCTCATAGCTGAGCACCTCCATGGGATGCGGCAGCTTCCGGAGCACCTGCGCGGTATAGTACGCGTCGTGCATGGCGTTGTGAAAGCTGCGCTCCTCGTCCACCTCTACGCCCAGGGCCTCCATCGCGGTTTTGAGCGCCGTCTGCCCGCTCTTGCCCGCCTCGGCGGCATAGAGGCGCTGCAGGTCGTACATCTTGGGCAGCGGACGCTCCACACGGAAAAAGTCCACATTCTGCTGCAGCACGCTCACATCATCGCAGCCCCAGGTAACGAAGGCGCAGTCCTCCCCGCACCAGTCCATGAACGACTCCATCGCCTCCGGGAAGGCGGGGGCGTCGCACAGCACGTCCCGCGTGAGGCCCGTCATGCGCCTCACGCGCGGATGAATGGTCTGATAATGCGTGGGATTCACCGGTATGGAGACGGTGTCCACGATTTCCAGCTTCTCATCCAGCTTGGCCGCGCCGAACTGAATGACCTCAAAGAGCAGCCGGTCGCCCACGCGGCGGTAGGCCGCGCTCTGATAGCTGGTCGGCTGGTTCCATTCCAGGTCCAATACGATCAACTGCATGTCCATTACTCCCGTATATCAAGGCATTGCGCTGCGGCGGCGCGCCCGGCCAGGAGGCCGGTGGCAAAGGCGATGTGCAGGTTGAACCCGCCGGTAAGCGCGTCCACATCGACGGCCTCGCCCGCCGCATATAGGCCCGGCACAAGGCGGCTTTGCATGGTGGAGGGGTCCAGCTCCCGCACGCTCACACCGCCCCGCGTGACGATGGCCTCCTCCAGCCCCCGCGTGCCGGAAACAGGTATCTCAAGGGCCTTGGTAAGCTCCGTCAGGCGGCGGCGCTCCTCGCGCTCCAGCGCGCCGGCGGGCTTGAGCGGGTCCAGATCGCACAGCCGGGCCACCGTCTCCGCCAGCCGGGCGGGAAACAGGCCGCAAAGCACGTGGCCGAGCTGCTTTCTAGGCGCGGCCGCGACGTCGCGCAGGATGCGCGCGTCCAGCTGCGCGTCCGTCAATCCCGGCTTAAGGTCCAAAGTGAGCTTCATCTCCTGCGCGGGCAGACCGGTCAGATAGGCCGACGCGCTCAGGACCAGCGGCCCGCTCACGCCGAAATGCGTGAAGAGCATCTCGCCCAGGTCGCTGTAGAGGCGCTTTTTGCCGCGCGAGAGGGTGAGCCTAACGTTTTTGAGCGACAGGCCGGTGAGTGCCCGCGCCCACTGCGCGGGGCTCTCCAGCCCCACCAGCGAGGGCAGCGCCGGGGCTATCGTATGTCCGCAGGCCTGAAGCCACGTCCACCCGTCTCCCGTGGAGCCTGTGGAGGGGTAGCTCGCGCCGCCCGTGCATACAACGGCGGCACCGCACGCCACGCTGCCTCCGCCGTCAAACGCCACGCCCGCCACGCGCCCGTCCCGGAGCGAAAGCCCGCTCACGCGCGCGTTCAGCCGCAGCTCCACGCCCAGCCGGCGCAGCTGCCTCTCAAAGGCGCGGGTCACGTCGCTGGCCTTCTGGCTGGCGGGAAACACGCGGTTTCCCCGCTCCACCACCAGGGGACAGCCCCAGCGCTCCATCTGCGCCATCAGTTCCGACGGCGGCAGCGCATCCAGGGCGCTGTAGAGGAAGCGTGGGTTTCGCACCACGTTTTGCAAAAAGGCGTCCCGGTCGCAGGCGTTGGTCAGGTTGCAGCGGCCCTTGCCGGTGATGTAGACCTTCTTGCCCAGCTTTTCGTTGCGCTCCAGCAGCGTCACGCGCGCGCCCGCCTCCGCCGCAGCTACCGCCGCCATCATCCCGGCGGCCCCGCCGCCGATCACCGCTACTTCATTCATCCTGCCTGTCGATATAGACGCTGTACGCGTTCCATATCCCCTCCAGCCGTTTGAAATGCTCGCCCAGCTCCTCGCGCCGGTTCAGCCCCACGCTGACGATGAGCGCGTTGATCACCGAAAGCGGCGCGGCCAGGCTGTCCACAAAGCTGGCCATATCGGTGCAGGCGCACAGGCACACATCCGCCTGCTTGTGCAGCGGAGACATCTCGCTGTCGGTGACGCCCACCACCTGCGCGCCGTTTTTCTTGGCAAAGCGCATGCACTCCACCGTGCGGGTGGAGTAGCGCGGAAAGCTGATGCCCACCAGCACGTCGCTGCGGTCGATGCGGGCGATCTCCTCAAATACGTCGCCGGTGGTGTTGCTCACCAGCGCCACATCGTCGAAGATCTGGTGCAGATAGTGGTACATGAACTGCGCCAGCGGCGCCGCGGACCGAAGCCCCATCACGTAGATGCGCCGCGCCCCCAGAAGCCGCCCCACCACATCGTCAAAGTCCTTCCGGGACAGGGCTTCGACGGTCTTGCGGATGTTGTGCGCGTCGTTTTTGAGCACGGTGGACAGCACATCGCCCCGCTCGATGCCGGAGGCGATGGCAAAGCGCTGCTCGCTGGTCAGCCGCTGGCTCACCAGCCCCCGCAGCCGCTCGCGCAGCTCCGGATAACCCTCGTAACCCATGGCGGCGGCGAAGCGCACCACGGTGCTCTCGCTCACGCCGCATTCGCGGCCCAGCGCGCCGGCCGTCATAAAGACCGCCTTGTCGTAGTGCTGGGCGATGTATTCGGCAATGCGCCGGTGTCCCTTGCTCAGCGGCCGGGAGCCCTGGTTCAGCCTGACGATCAATTCCCGGGTATCCTGCACGGGATCAAGACCTTCTTTCCTGCCGGCCGCTTCAGCCGATCTCCAGCCCGTCCCACACGCCCTTGTCCAGGCTGACGGGATTGCCCAGCAGCGTCAGCGTGATGTGGCCCAGGCCCAGATAATGCAAATCCGTCTCCTCGGCGGGCGGCTCGGTTTTGGAGCCCTCCATCAGCCAGAAATACGTACCCGCTCTGGGGGACTGACGGCGTTCGTACCCGTCGATGAAATTGCCGGTATCCAGCGGCGCGTACACCGGGGGCAGCAGCTTTTCGGGCGCAAGGCACGGCGCGTTGATGTTGAGCACGGTGTGCGGCGGCGTATCCGCCTGCGCATATTGCTCGGCCACGCGAATGGCGTAGCGCGCCAGGTGATCGAGCATGGCCTGGTCCGCACGGTGGTGGATGGAAACGGCCATCGCGCGCAGGTGGTTGAGCGCGCCCTCCATGGCCGCGCCCACGGTTCCGCTGTAATGCACCGCCATGCCCGCGTTGTAGCCGTCGTTGACGCCGGAGAGAACGATGTCCACCGTGCGCGTGACCAGCTGCTGCAGACCCACGCGCACGCAATCCACCGGCGAACCCGTGATGGCGTAGGCCTGACACCCCGGCGCATCCACGGGCCATTCCTTCACGTAGATGGGTTCAGTCAGCGTAAAGCGGTGGCTGGCCGCGCTCTGCTGGTACCTGGGCGCGCACATGGTCACCTCGTGACCGCGCTCCACCGCCGCCTCCAGCAGCGCCATGATGCCCTTGGAGCCGATTCCGTCGTCATTGACCAGAAAAATATGCATTCGTTCCATCCTTCCCCATGTTCACCGCTTCAGGTCGCCGCACGCCGCATCCACCAGCGTGCGCGCCACGTTGATGATGACCGCCACCGCGAGCGCCCACCAGTAGTTTTCAAACACCACGCTGTTGTCCACCAGCCCCGCGGCGGTCCATACCAGCCACGCGTCCACCGCGATATACAACAGTCCCAGCGTGCAGAAGTTCAGCACCGAAAGAATCAGCCGCATCACGGGCCGGAGCACCGTAAAAATCACAGCCAGAATCACGCCCACGATCAGCGCGTTGGTCAGGTCCAGCATCTTGATGCCGTCAAGATATTCAGCGCACAGCGGCACGGCCGCCACCGTGACCGCAAACCTGACAATTGCTGCAAACATGGCGTTCCTCCTCTCCGGCGCACCGCTCCTGCGCGCAGACTTTTTTATTATAACACACTTTCTCCGGTTGTGCATGCCCATGCGCCGCGGAGGGCAACCTATGGCGAACCCGCCGCACAAAAGCGCATATCCTGACCCATGACGGGATGCGGCTCAAAGCCCGCCCGCCCATTTGCCCGGAAAGGAGGGCCATGCGCATGAGAAGCAAGTTTTTCAAGGATACGCAGGGCCTGGAATCCGCCTTTGAAAGCTGCGCGCCCGACAAGGTGAGCGTATGCCTCCGGCTGAGCCGGACGGCCTACGACCTGGCGCTGGCCCAGTCGGCCCGCGAAGGGCTGACCAGCGGCGAATACATCGAGCGCCTCATCTGCCAGCGCGCTCCCCGCCGCCCGGAGGCAGACGTCTGGGGCGGTACAGCGCCGCCGTCGTACATAGGTAGCCAAGCGCCGCGCCCTCGGTGAGCACCACCTGGCCGTTGATGGAAAGCACCGCGCGCAGCACCGGCATGCTGATGAGTCCCTCGGTTTCCAGGTACTGATAGGCCAGCGCCGCCGCCAGAATGCCTGCACCCAGGAGCAGCCATCCGGTCAGGCCGTTGGTGCGCGCCCTCACGCCCGCCAGCGGCAGCGTGAGCGCCAGCGCCACGCCCAGCAGCGCGCCCTTTAAGAGAAAGGCCAGAAAGCTCGCCGCGCCCATCCAGCCGTCCAGCCAGCGAAACGCCGCGCACACCAGCACGCACAGAAGCAGCGGCCCCAATGCCGCCACCAGCCTGCGAAGCAGCATGTCATTCCTCCTTTGCGGCCTCCAGCGCCCACAGGCGTTCCTTGTCGGTCATGGGTGCGGAGGCGAACAGGTCCGGCCGGGCGCGCAGCGTGGCCAGCAGCGCCTGCCGCCTGCGCCAGTCGCGGATCTTGGCATGATCGCCGCCAAGCAGCACCTCCGGCGCTTCCAGCCCTTCGAAGACGCGGGGACGGGTGTACTGCGGGTATTCCAGCAGGCCGTCAGAGAAGCTCTCCTCCTCGGTGCTCTCCCCGCTGCCCAGCACGCCCGGCACATAGCGCGCCACCGCGTCGATCAGCGCCATGGCGGCCACCTCGCCCCCGGTGAGCACGAAGTCGCCCAGAGAGATCTCCTCATCCACCACCAGGTCGATGGCCCGCTGATCCACGCCCTCGTAATGCCCGCACAGAAGAATCATGCCCTCCTGCGCGGAAAGCGCTACGACCTTTTTCTGGGTGAGGGGCGCACCGCGGGGGCTTAGGTAGATGCAGGGACCGGCATAGCCCTGCGCGCGCAGGTCGCGCACCGCATCCACGATGGGCTGCGCCATCATGACCATGCCCGCGCCGCCGCCGAAGGGATAGTCGTCGGTGTTCTTGTGCTTTTTGTCGCTGTAGGGGCGGATGTCCACCGGCCGCACGTCCAGCAGCCCCTCCGCGCGCGCCCGGCCGAGGATGCTGGCGGAGAGGAAGCTGTCAAACATCTCCGGAAACAGGCTAAGAACGGCGATCTTCATACAGCCCGACCTCTTCCAGCCGTTTTTCATCCAGCACGATTTTTCCATTCTCCGCGTCCAGCTCAAGCAGCACGGTCTTGAGCGCGGGCACCATCAGCGTGCCCGTGGGCGTGTCGAACACGAACACATCCACCCCGCCGGGGGTGAGCACCTCGCGCAGCGTGCCCACGCGGCCTC
>USFL01000016.1 GCA_900553905.1 uncultured Eubacteriales bacterium
TGGCGGCAAGGTCCAGCCGTCCGTCCGCGCCCATGGGCACCTCGGCATAGCTCACGCCCATTTCGCGTAGCGATCCCGGCGGGCAGCCGCGCACGCCGATCACATCCTCCAGCGTATCGTAGGGGCCGCCGGAGGCGTAAAGCAGCTCGTCGCCGGGACGCAACAGCCCGAACAGGCACATCGACAGCGCGTGCGTGCCCGACGCGATCTGTGGCCGGACGATGGCTGCGTCGGCATGGAACAGGTCCGCGAAGAGCTTTTCCAGTGTGTCGCGGCCGATATCGTCGTATCCGTAGCCCGTGGTGGGCGCGAAGTGACGCGCCGCCACCTCGTGGCGCTGCAGGGCGTCGAGCACCTTGGCGGTGTTTTCCAGCGCGATCTCGTCAATGCGCGCAAACATGGGCTGGCAGCGCTTTTCCGCCGCCTCGATGATCTGCTTCATTGTTCCTACTCCTTTGTATCGTTCAGAAAGGCCTGCGCAAGCGAGGCGGCCTGCGCAAGCAGCGCATCCGCGTCCCGCGCGTCCAGCCACACGCAGCGCGGTTCGGCGCGTAGCCAAGTGCCCTGCCGTTTGGCGTAATGGCGCGTGTGCACGATGATGTCCCACACGGCCCGGTTCACATCGTCCTGCCCCATGGCAGCAGGGATCAGCTCCTTGTAACCGATGCCCTGCATGGACTGGGCCGCAGGCGCAACGCCGCTTTCCAGCAGGGCGCGCACCTCCGAAAGCAGCCCCATCTCCACCATGCGGTGCACGCGGGTTTCCAGCCGGGCATAGAGAAGTTCGCGCGGCCATTCCAGCACCAGCGGCAGCACGCGGAAAGGTCGGTCCTGCGCGGCGTGGTTCTGCCGGCTCATGGGTGCGCCGGTCTGCTCGTACACCTCAATGGCGCGGATCACGCGGCGGCGGTCGTTGGGGTGCAGGCGTGCAGCGGTTTCGGGGTCCACGGCGGCCAGGCGGGCATGCAGGCGCTCCTTGCCGCCCGGCTCGTCCGCCAGGGCGTTGAGCTCGGCGCGCAGGCGTTCATCCCCGCCCGTGCCGCCCAGCGACAGCCCGTCCATCAGCGCCTTGAGATACAGGCCCGTGCCGCCCACCAGAATCGGCACCCTGCCGCGCGACAGAATCTGCGCGATCACCTGTTCCGCCGCCACGGCATAGTCGGCCACGGCGTAGGCTTCGGTGGGATCGGCCACATCCAGCATGTGGTGCGGCAGGAGCGCGCGCTCCTGCGCCGTGGGCTTGGCGGTGCCGATGTCCATGCGCCGGTAGATCTGCATGGAGTCCATGCAGACGATTTCGCCCCCAAGGCGCTGGGCCAGCTTCAGGCCCAGATCGCTTTTTCCGCTGGCAGTGGGACCTGCCACGGCGATCACGGCGGGCTTTTCGCCCATGGATACGGCCTCCTTTACTGCACGCGCTTGAAGCGCTTTTCCAGCGCGTAGCGCGTGATCTCGGTCACGATGGGGCGGCCGTGCGGGCAGGTGGGCATGCTGTCGCTGCGCAGAATCTCCTTGAGAAAGCCGCGCACCTGCGTTTCGTTGAGGCGGTCGCCGCCTTTGATGGCGTGCTTGCAGGCCATTTGCGCCACTCGGCGGCGCATGCGCTCGCGCGTGACCTGCCCGCGCCCGGCCTGCCATTCGTCCAGCGCCTCCAAAAGCAGCTCGCGCGGGGACTCGTTTTCGCCAAACAGGGTGGGGACGGCCTTGACCGCCACGCAGGTATCGTCGAAGGGCTCCACCTCGAAGCCCGCGTCCGCAAGCACCGGCGCGAACTCCGCAATCAGCGCCCTGTCGTGCGCCGTCAGACGCACCAGCTGCGGCGAAAGCAGCTGCTGGGATACCGTTCCCTTTTCAAACCGTTCCATCAGGCGGTCGTAAAGCATGCGTTCATGCGCGGCGTGCTGGTCCAAAAGGAGCAGCCGGTCGCCGCATTCAAAGATCCAGTAGGTATCGAACACCACGCCCACCAGACGCAGCGCCGCGTCGGCTTCTGCGTCCTGAGGCGCAAGGGTCTGCTGTTCCATTTCGGGTGCGGATAAGCCGTCGGAGCCGGATACCGGCGGGCGCGCCTGCGCGCCGGGCTTCTGCAGAGGTGCGGCGGGGGGCTCCCGCTGTGTGCCCGTTCTTTCCGGCACTCCGGCCGGACGCAGTGCCGGCCCGGCTGAAAACCAGCCAGCTACGGATGCTGCCGGCTCCGGGCTGGATATGGCCCGCTTCCGTTCCGGCGTGGCAGGCGCCACGGGCGGGGGGACCGCCGCACCCAGCGCAGCGCGGGCAATGGCCGCAGGTACAGCGTTCTGGCCCAATGCGGCCCGCGCGGGCGAATCGGGAATCACCACAGGCTCAAGCGCGGCCAGCTCCCGCTTCTGCGCTTCGGTCAGGACCAGACGCCTGGGCTGCGGCGCGCTGTCTCCGGAAGGCGCCGCGTCGCTTTGCGGGCCGCCCACCTGCGCCGGGGGCGCCGGCTGTCCGTCCAGGGGGTTGTCCAGCCGGACCAGCGAAAAATCGGCTTTGGGTTCTACCGCGGAAGGAGCCTTCCGCGCCGCCGCAAGCCTCTCGCCCAGGGTTTCGCCGCGCATGGCCTCGCCCACCAGCGCGCGCACCGCGTCGGCTACGGCGGTTTCGTTCTGGAAGCGCACCTCCAGCTTGTTGGGGTGCACGTTCACATCCACCTGCTGAACGGGCACCTCCAGAAACAGCGAGCACATGGGAAAGCGCCCCACCATCACCTGTCCCTCGCAGCCTTCCTCCAGCGCGCGGCTGAGGGGCTGGCTGCGGAAGAAACGCCCGTTGACAAAGAAGGACTGCTGCTGGCGGTTGCCCCGCGCAAGGTCCCCCGCGCCCACATAGCCGGAGAGCAGCACGCCGTTCATGTGTCCGCTCACCTTGCGCATCCGTTTGAATGCCTCGCGCCCGTAGAGGCTGTAGAGCGCGGATTCCACGCTGCCGTCGCCCATGCTGTGATAGACGGTCTTGCCCTGGCTGACGAAGCGGAAGGCCACATCCGGGCGCGACAGGATGAGCCGCTGCATATAATCCGCCACCAGAGCGGCCTCCACAGCGGGCTTCTTGAGAAACTTGAGGCGCACGGGCGTGTTTAAGAACAGGTCCTCCACCACGATGGTAGTGCCCACGGGCGAGGCTGCCTGACGGATATCGGTAAACTCCCCCGCCTCCACCACGGCTCGGGTGCCAAAGGGCGCCTCCTGTGTGCGGGTGGTAAGCGTGACGCGCGCCACCGCCGCGACCGAGGCCAGCGCTTCGCCCCGGAAGCCCAGGGTATGGATGTTGTAGAGGTCCGCGGCAGCGGCAATCTTGCTGGTGGCGTGGCGTTCAAAGGCCAGACGCACCTGCTCGGCGGGAATGCCGCAGCCGTTGTCGGTTACGCGCAGGTACTTGATGCCGCCCTCGCGCAGCTCCACCGTCACGTTATGCGCGCCCGCGTCGATGCTGTTTTCCACCAGCTCCTTGACGGCGGAAGCCGGACGCTCCACCACCTCGCCCGCGGCGATCTGCCCGATGATCTCGGCGGACAGCTTTCTGATAACCGGCATACGCCCCTCCTTTACAGCCTGCGCGCCTTTTCGCGCAGGCGAAACAGGATGTTCAGCGCGTCCATCGGGGTGATGGACAGCACGTCCAGGTTTTTGAGCTCGTCCACCAGCTCGTCCTGGCCCAGGTGGAACAGGTCGGTCTGGCGGTTTTCCTTCTTGCGCTTTTCCAGGATATTGGAGGAGATGGTTTCCTGATTGATGTCGCTCACTTCCAGCCGCGCCTGAATCTCATGCGCGCGGGCCACCACGGGCGCGGGCACGCCGGCCAGGCGCGCCACGTGCACGCCGTAGCTCTTGTCCGCGCCCCCGGGCATGATCTTGCGAAGGAAAATCACGTCCTCCCCATGCTCCATGACCGAGATGCAGTAGTTCTTGACGCCCGGGAAGCGCCCCTCCAGCTCGCTCAGCTCGTGATAGTGCGTGGCAAAGAGGGTCTTTGCGCCGATTTTCTTTTCATCCAGCAGGTATTCCACCACCGCCCAGGCGATGGCCAGGCCGTCAAACGTGCTGGTCCCCCGGCCGATCTCGTCGAGAATCACCAGCGAGCGGCTGGTGGCGGCGCGCAGGATGGCGGCGGTTTCACTCATTTCCACCATGAAGGTGCTCTGGCCCCCGGCCAGGTCATCCGAGGCGCCGATGCGGGTAAAGATGCGGTCGCACAGGCTGATGTTGGCCTCGCGCGCGGGCACGAAGCTGCCGATATGCGCCATGAGCGCAATCAGCGCCACCTGGCGCATGTAGGTGCTCTTGCCAGCCATGTTGGGGCCGGTGATGATGAGCATGCGGTTATCGCCGGTATCCATGGTCACGTCGTTGGGCACAAAGGGCGCATCGGTGACGGTGCGCTCCACGATGGGATGGCGGCCCTCCACGATGGTGAGTACGCCGTCCTCGTTGATGGTGGGCTTGACGTAGTCGTTTTCGCGCGCCACCTGCGCCAGCGACAACAGCGCGTCCGCGGTTTTGAGCACCATGGCGTTTTGCTGCACCGCGCCGATTTCGGCGGCGATGGCCTCGCGCACGGAGGCAAAGAGCGTGCTTTCCAGCGTTAGGGCCATCTGCTGGGCATTGAGGATTTTATGCTCGATTTCCTGAAGCTCCGGGGTCACGTAGCGCTCGGCTCCGGCCAGGGTCTGCTTGCGGCTGTAGCGCAGGGGTACCAGATCCAGATTGCTCTTGGTGACCTCGATGTAATAGCCGAACACGCGGTTGTACTGGATGCGCAGGTTCTTGATGCCCGTCTCCTGCCGCTCGGCCGCTTCCAGATCCAGAATCCACTGCTTGCCGTTTGCGGCCGCGTCGCGGTACTCGTCCAGCTCGGGGCTGTAGCCCGCCCGGATCACGCCTCCGTCGCTGAGCAGCAGGGGCGCGTCGGGGTCGATGGCGCGTTCCAGCAGGTCGCACAGGGATTCCAGGGGCGTCAGCGTGTGGGCCAGCGCCTGGATGGCCGTGGTCTCAAAGCGGCCAAGCAGCTCCTTGACCGGCGCCACCGCCTTGAGCGAGCGCAGCAGCGCCAGACAGTCGCGCGCGGTCAGGCTGTTGTAGCTGATCTTGCCAAGCAGCCGTTCCATATCCGCCACGTTTTCCAGCGCCTGGCCCATTTCCTCGGCGGTCATGTAATCGTCCTTCAGGACCTCCACCGCATCAAGCCGCGTCTCGATGGAAGCGCGGTCGATCATGGGATTTTCCACCCAACTGCGCAGCAGCCGCGCGCCCATGGCTGTATGCGTGCGGTCCAAAAGCCAAAGCAGCGACCCCCGCCGCTCCCCCGCGCGCAGGCTTTCCACCAGTTCCAGATTGCGCCGCGTCATGCGGTCCAGAAACATGGTGCGCTCGCCCTGATAGATGGTGAGCTGCGTCAGGTGCGGCAGGGCGTTTTTCTGTGTGTCGTTCAGATAGATCAAAAGCGCCCCCGCCGCGAGGTAGCGCCGGTCGCGCTCGTCCAGTCCCAGCGAGGTGAGCGACGGCACCCCGAAATGCTCCAGCAGCGCGCGCTGCGCGTTCTTCTTCTGGAAATCCGAATCGGGCAGGACGGTGCAGCTGACGGTCTCGCCAAGATGCGGGGTGAGCTTTGCCATGTCGTTGGTCACGATCTCGCGCGGACGGATGCGCATCAATTCGTCGCGCAGGGTGCGCTGCGCGTCGGGCAGGAGATGGGCAATCAGCTCGCCCGTGCTCACGTCCGCATAGGCCAGCGCTGCCGCCTTGCCCACAAAGGCCACGCACAGCACATAGCAGGCGCTTTTTTCGTCCAGCTGGGAAGGATCGGCCACCGTGCCGGGCGTGACGATACGGATCACGTCGCGCTCCACCAGCCCCTTGCTCAGCGCCGGGTCGGTCAGCTGCTCGCACACGGCCACCTTATAGCCCTTTTCAATCAGGCGCGAAATATAGGCGCTGGCCGCGTGATAGGGCACGCCGCACATGGGCGCGCGCTCGGAAAGGCCGCAGTCCTTGCCCGTGAGGGTCAGTTCCAGCTCCTTGGAGGCGAGCTTGGCGTCGTCAAAAAACATTTCATAAAAATCGCCCAGACGGAAAAACAGAATGCAGTCCTGGTACTTTTCCTTCAATTCCAGGTACTGCCGCATCATAGGGGTGGGGGTCGCTGCCACGAAACCGGCTCCTTTCGTACATCCAAAGGCGCGGCCGCCTTCAGGGGCAGCCGCGCCGCAGCATCAGTGCTGGTGGCCGCAGCCGCTGCAGCCCTCGCAGGAACCGTTGCAGCCGTGTTCCTCCTCGTCGTTTTCGCCGGTGACGACGAACTTGATGATGCTGTTGACCTTCTTCATCATCTGGGTGAAGGCCTCGTTGGTCTGGCGCATGCGGGTGATGATCTCGTTTTCGTCGATGGCATGCTCCACGTTTTCCAGCTCTTCGCCCGCCCTGGCCAGCGCGCCGTGATCCATGTTGGCGTCGGCCAGCAGGTTTTCCACGGCCTGCCGCTTTTCGGTATAGGCGGCGATGAGCTGGGTGGCCTTTTCATCCTTCATGGCCGCCTGCTCGGCCAGCCGCATGGCGATGTATTCTTCGCTTTCCAGAATGGCTTCCGCCAGAAGTTCCGCCTGATTGAGCACCTTTTCCATCTTTCTTTCACCTTTCCGTTCTTTCTCCGCGCAGGGTGTTGACCGCGGCGGAGGTAATGGTTACGGGGATAATCGTGCCGATGTCCGCTTCCGTGCCGTCCAGCGTTACGGTGATGCCTCGCGTGCCCTTGCCGGACACCTTGCGCTCGTCCCGCTTGGACAGGCTTTCCACCAGCACGTTCTCATGCCTGCCGATCATAGACTGATGTACGCGGGCGGTGGACGCCTCCACCTCGCGGATGAGCCGTTCGATGCGGCGGGTGGATTCCGCCTCCGGGATGCGGCCCTCCATGGCCGCGGCCCGCGTGCCCTCGCGCGGGGAGTAAATGAAGGTAAAGGCCGCGTCATAACCCACCTCGCGCACCAGTGAGCAGGTATCCTCAAACTGCTTTTCCGTCTCGCCGGGGAAGCTGACGATCAGGTCGGTGGTCAGCCCGATGCCCGGCACGGCCGCGCGCAGCTTTTCCACCTTGCGCAGGTAGTCCTCGCGCGTGTAGCGGCGGTTCATCAGGCGCAGGATGTCGTCGTTGCCGCTTTGCACGGGCAGGTGCAGGTGGTTGCAGACATGTTTGCACTGCGCCATAGCCTCGATGAGATCGTCGCTCAAATCCTTGGGGTGGGAGGTCATGAAGCGGATGCGCTCCACGCCCAGCGCGTCCAGCCGGCGAAGCAGGCCGGGGAAGGAATCGCCCGTGCCCGCGCCGTAGCTGTTGACATTTTGCCCAAGCAGCATGATTTCCTTCACGCCGCTTTGCAAAAGGCCCTCGGCCTCGCGCAGGATGTCGTCCGCACGGCGGGAGCGTTCGCGCCCGCGCACATAGGGCACGATGCAGTAGGAGCAGAAGTTGTCGCAGCCGTACATGATGGTGATGTAGGCATGCCAGGCGTTGAGCCGCTTGACCGGCAGACCCTCGGCGATGAGGTTTTCCTCGTCCGTCACGCTGACCACGCGGGTTTTCTGCGTCAGCAGCGCAAGGAGCAGCGAAGGCAGGCGGTGCAGGTTGTGCGTGCCGAAGGCCAGATCAATGAAGCGGTACTGGCGCAGGATGCGCTCGGCCATGCCGGGCTGCTGCACCATGCAGCCGCATACGCCGATGATCAGACCGGGCTTGTCCTTTTTGAGCTCCTTGAGCCAGGTGACGTTGCCCAGGGCGCGGCGCTCGGCATTGTCGCGCACGCAGCAGGTGTTGAAGATGACCAGATCCGCCTCGCGCCGGTCCGCCGCTTCGGCCATGCCCATTCCGGACAGAATGCCGGCCAGCTTTTCGGAGTCGTGCGCGTTCATCTGGCAGCCATAGGTGACGATGTGATAGGTACGGGGCCGCTCGGGCAGGTCGCGGACCTGCCTTGCGGCGTTTTCCTGTTCGAGGCGCTCGGCCTCGGTCACATAAACGGGGGTGTGTTGCACGGGCATTCGGTTCCTTTCGTTATTCCCGGCGCACGCGGCCGGTGGCGTGGCAGGCGTCGCAGGGCTGGGTCAGCGTGTCGGAAAGCGTGTCGCGGGTGCGCTTGCGCGTCATTTCCAGAAGACCCAGGCTGGTAAAGCCGTGGATCACGGTTTTCACCCGGTCGTCGCTCGCGGCCTGCTCCATGGCGGCCAGCACGCGGCCCCGGTCGGCGTCGCTTTGCATGTCGATAAAATCAATGAGCAAGATGCCGCTCAGGTTGCGAAGCCGGATCTGCCGGGCCGCCTCGGCGGCGGCGCGCAGGTTTTCCTCCATGGCCAGGCTCTCCCCGCCCGCAGCGGTGACGGCGCTGCCGGAGTTGACGTCAATCGTGGTAAGCGCCTCGCGCTCATCAATGACCAGCGAGCCCCCGCCGGGCAGCGGAACGCGGCGGCAAAGCGCCTCATCCACCTGCTTTTCCACCCGCGCGGCGGACCAGGCGGCTTCCATTTCCATCATCGAAAGCGTCTGCCATGTCACGCCCTGAGGCAATGTTTCGGACGGCCGACATTGGGACAGCACCTCGATGGGGTGGCGTGCCGCATAGTCTCTGAGAAGGACGTCCAGCGTGGCGGGTTCCTCATGCAAAAGGGCAGGAGCTTTCACGTATTGCGCATGCTGCTCAATTTCGCACCATCCTTGCCACAGGGCCTTTGCTTCGGCCTCCACCTGCTTAACAGGCGCAAAGAGTGCGGCGTGACGAACGATGATCCCGAAACGGCCGTCCGCGATGCGCTTGCCCATCTCCCGCGCGCGGGTGCGGTCATTTTCATCCGTTACACGGCGGCTGAGGCCCACAAAGCGGTTCTTGGGCATGAGCAGCACATACTGCCCCGGCAGGCCGATATCGCGTGTCAAAAAGGCGCCCTTCTCGCCCTTGGGGTCCTTTTTCACCTGCACCAGCACATCCTGCCCGGTCAGAAGCGGCGCGTTTCCGCAGGCACGGTGATAGCTTTCGGCCTCGCGCAGGGGCAAAAAACCATTCTGTGCAAGCCCCAGCTTGACAAACGCTGCCTTCACGTCGGGCAATACGCGCTCTACCCGGCCCAGGAACACAGAGCCCACCAGGCTTTCCGTGCCCGTGTCCTCCTGATAGAACTCCAGAAGGCGCGTTTCATCCAGCAAAGCGATGCGCGTGGATTCCCGCGAGCCCTGGACCAGCAGCCGGAGCGGACGCCCCATGCTCAAACCTCCTCCATGGGAACCAGCGGTCCCTCGGGTGTGCGGGCCAGAATGGCCGTGCGGTAGATGATGTGCGGAAACTCCCCCGCCTCCGTAAAGGCGCGCAGGGAATCCAGCCACAGGGAGGGCTTGAGGGAACCGGCGGCGGTGGATACCGTCTCCAGCGCAATTTCCCAGCCATCCTCCCCTTTGCGCAGCTCGCCGCCGGTGACGAAAGGCCGGATATCGCAGGGGTTTTCCCCGCTCTTGGTGCGGCGGACCGCGGTGTAGTGTTCCAGTGCCATGAACGCCTCGAACCCCGCCGCGGCGCGGTCGCTTTCCGCGCTTTGTGGGAAGCGGATCAGGTAGCGCGATCCCGCCGCCAGCGACATCAGCGCCGGGAAGCCGTCCTCCAGCGCGCGGCACTGGCGGATGCGCAGGCAATCGGGCAAAACGGCGTTCATGCCGTCCTGAAAGGCCTGCTCGCTCACGCCGTCCTCCAGCGGAACCTCCATAAGCTCCCGCAGGCCCACTACGCCCACGCTCAGCGGCGCGGCAAAGCTCAAGCGGATATGCGGGTTAAAGCCGTTGGAATAGCGGATGGGCAGGCCGCTTCGGCGCAGGGCGCGCTGCATGGCGCGCATCAGGTCCAGGTGGCCGATATAGCGCAGGGTTTCGCCCTTTTCAAAAACGACCATCATTCGCATGCGCGGCACACCCCCTTGAGCTTTTGCAGGCCGCAGCCGTTGCAGCCCTCGCGGCAGTCGCGGGTGGTCTGGGCGCGCATGGCGCGCTCATACTCGCGCTTGAGGAACGCCTTGTCGATGCCCGCGTCGATGTGGTCCCAGGGGAGCAGCTCGTCCAGCGCGCGCTCGCGGTGGGCGTAGAAGGCGATATCCAGCCCGCAGTCCTCAAACGCCTTGACCCACAGGTCGTAACGAAACTGGTCGGTCCAGCCGTCCAGACGGCAGCCCAGCTGCCAGGCGCGGTGCAAAACGCGCGCCAGCCGCCGGTCGCCCAGGGCAAAGCAAGCCTCAATCTGGCTGACGCCGCTGTCGTGGTAATTGAAGTGCGCGGATTTGAGCGGCGCGAAGTGCTCGCGCACCAGGCGCTGCTTGCGGCGCACGGTTTCGGGGTCATCCTGGCGGCACCACTGGAAGGGCGTGAAGGGCTTTGGCACGAACACCGCCGCGCTGCACGTGATGCGCAGGCCCTTGACGCGCTTTTCCTTCGGCACGCTGTAATAAGCCCCTGCGGCGGTTTTGGCGAGTTCCGCGATGCCGATGAGATCTTCGTCCGTCTCGGTGGGCAGGCCGGTCATAAAATAGAGCTTGACGGCGTTCCAGCCGTTGGAAAAGGCGTTGGTCAAGGTGTTGACCAGATCGGCCTCGGTGACGTTTTTGTTGATCACGTCGCGCAGGCGCTGGGTACCGGCCTCGGGCGCAAAGGTGAGGCTGCTCTTTTTGACCTTCTGGGTATGGGTAAGCGTGTCCTGCACAAATTTGTCCACGCGCAGGCTGGGAAGCGACAGCGACACGCGCTGGTCCCGCAGCGCGTCGGTGAGGCGGCCTGCCAGCTCGGAAATGCAGGAATAATCGCTGGAGGAAAGCGAAGAAAGCGAGATTTCCTCATAGCCGGTGTTTCGGACGGATTCCTTGGCCAGCTCCACCAGCTTATCCACGCTGCGCTCGCGCACGGGGCGGTAGAGCATGCCCGCCTGGCAGAAGCGGCACCCGCGCGTGCAGCCGCGCATGATCTCCAGCATGATGCGGTCAAACACGGGCTGAATATACGGCACCGGGGGATTGGTGGGCACATAGGCGTTTTCAAAATCGGTCAGGATGCTGCGAAGTACCCGCGGCGGCGCGCAGGGGTCCGTAGGCTCAAGACTTTTGAGGGTGCCGTCGGCATTGTACTCGTCGTGATAGAAGCCGGGCACATACACGCCGCGCAGCGAAGCCAGCCGTTTCAGCCGCTCCGCGCGGGGAACGCCCTCCTTTTTGCAGGCGTTCAGCACGTCGGTGACCTCAACGATGGAGTCCTCCCCGTCGCCGATCAGAAACGCGTCGATGAACAGATGAAGGGGCTCCGGGTTAAACGCGCAGGGGCCGCCCGCCAGCACGATGGGGTCATCCTCCCCGCGCTCGGACGAGAGCACCGGCACGCCGCCCAGGTCCATCATCTCCAGCACGTTGGTATAGCTCATCTCGTACTGGAGGGTAAAGCCGATGATGTCAAAGCGGGAAAGCGGCGTATGGCTTTCCAGCGAGCACAGCGGAATATTGCTTTTTCGAAGTTCACAAAGCATGTCCACCCACGGCATGCACACCCGCTCGCACACGGCGTAGGGCAGGCCGTTGAGGATGCCGTAGAGAATCTTCATGCCCAGATGGCTCATGGCCACCTCATAGGTGTCGGGAAAGCAGAAGGCGAAGGAGATTTCCGCCTGGGCAATGGGCTTCACCCCGGCGTTCATCTCGCCGCCGGTGTATCGGCCGGGCTTCTCCACGCGGCCCAGCAGCGCGTCAAAATCGTAGGTCATAGGTCCTCCTTCACAATGGGCGCATACATAGGTAATGATATCATGCCGGTGCGGGGGTTGCAAGCCGGAAGCCGAAAAAAGGTGGAACATGCCATAAAAGGTGGAACATACAGGCGCTTTGGAGCAGCCGGCATCTTCTTGTTTCCACCTTGCGGCGGCGCTTGACAGGCTCAGATTTTTCCATTAAACTCAAATCAGTTCATATGATTGCCTTGATGGGCTTTAAGCTCGTTTGAAAAAGGAGGTTTCCTCAATCATGAAACGCTATGCCAACGCATCGCTCCTCTACGCCCTCATCGCCATGGCCGGAGGCGTGTCCTACCGGGAATTTACCAAGTTTAGCGGCTTTACCGGTAAGACGGCGCTTTCCGTGGTGCATACGCATTACTTCCTGCTGGGCATGGTGTTCTTTCTACTTCTGTTGCTTCTGGAAAAGTCCTTTGCTTTTTCCGGCGAAAAGACGGGCTGCGTGCTCGCGCTCTATCACGTAGGGCTCAACGTCACCGGCGCCGCCCTTCTCGTTCGCGGCGTCGCGCAGGTGCTGGCCCTGCCGCTGTCCCGCGCCATGGACGCCTCGCTCTCCGGGGTTGCCGGCATCGGGCATCTGCTGCTGGGCGTGAGCATGGTTCTGTTGCTGCTGCGCATTCGCAAAAAGGTTTAAGCCATGACCCCGCCGGCCCGTTCTTCTCCGGGCCGGCGGGTATTTCTGAATTTTTTTCTTTTTGCGCGAGGATTTTATTCCCGATCTGCGATTTTATGGGTGAAGGGTTTGAGATCTCCCCTCTGCCGCGGGGTGCATCCAGCGGCAACGCTTTCGTCCGTATGACGCTGAATAACGGGAGGTGATGCGCGCCTCGGCTGTTTCTCCGACTCCGGTTTCCGAAGGCGAAACCAACGAATCCAAAATGGAGGTTCTTTAGCGATGAAACATCCTAACTTTCTAACGCGGCTGTGCCTGCTTGCCCTGGCGGTGACGCTGGCGCTCCCGCTCATCCCCGCCGTGGCCGAAGAAGACGCCGGGAACGCGCCCGAAAATCCCGTCGTCATTCTCTCGGCCAACCCCACCACCGGTTACACCTGGGCCGTGGAGATCGCGGACGAAGCGGTGGTTTCCGTCACGGATGACGGCATTGCGCCGGACAGCGAGGAATTGACGGGCGCGGGCGGCATGCAGCGCTTTGAGCTGGTCGGAAAGGCGCAGGGCTATACCACCGTGACCTTCGTCTACGCGCGTTCGTGGGAGACGGAGGAGGAGCCCGTGTACAAGCTGGTCTATGACCTGTCGGTGGACGCCGACCTGAAAGTAACGGTGGCCGCCACCACGTTTATACCGGGCGGAAACTGATCATTGCGCCGGCGCGCGCGACGTACCCCAAGTATGGATAAAGGAGCGCTGCTAAGTATGAAAAGAAAATGGCTTTCCCTGATTGCCCTTGTGATGGTGGCCGTCCTGTTCACCCCGGTCATTGCCCTGGGCGGCACGAACATCTTCTATGTGGATACCGCGAACAAAAAGTCGCTCAACATGCGCAGCGATTGCACCATGGGCGATAACATCATCGCCAACATCCCCTACCGCGCCGAGGTTACGGTTTATGAATTTCTGGCCGGCGATGCATGG
>USFL01000017.1 GCA_900553905.1 uncultured Eubacteriales bacterium
AGCTTTCCAGCGTGGCCGGACGCTTTTTCACCATGTCGATGAGCGACGCGTCCGAAAAAACCGTGTAGGCGGGCGCGTGCGTGCGGGCCGCGAGCAGCGTGCGCAGGGTTTTGAGGCTGTCCAGCAGGGCGCGTTCCCAGGCGCTCATCGCCGCCTCCGGGCTGCGCGCCGCCTTGCGCATGCGCCGCTCCTCGCGGGCGATAGCCCGCGCCTGCGCGGGTTTGGGGCTGCGCGCGCTGCCCGTGTCCACCTCAAAGGGCTCGCCCTGACACACGGAGCAGTTGTCGCAGGTTTCCTGCGCGTCCGTCTCGCCAAAATAGTTCAGGATGAAATGACGCAGGCACCTCCGGCTGGTGGCATAGAAGGTCATCTGCCGAAGCCTTTCCAGGTCGCGGCGGGTCAGCTCCTCGCGCTGGGCGGGGGTCAGGTCGGGATTTTCGTCGCCATGCTCGATCATCCATCGGCCGGTGATCACATCCTGCCCGCTGTAGAGCAGCAGGCACTCGGCCGGCCCGCCGTCACGCCCCGCGCGGCCCGCCTCCTGATAGTAGCTCTCCAGATCGCGGGGCATGTTGTAGTGCACCACAAAGCGCACGTTGGACTTGTCGATGCCCATGCCGAAGGCGTTGGTGGCCACCATGATGCGCGCCCGGTCGTACTGGAAATCGTCCTGATTGGCATGCCGCTCCGAGTCGGAAAGGCCCGCATGATAGCGCGTGGCGCTGTAGCCGTTGAGCGTGAGCTTGCCCGCAACGTCCTCCACGGTGCGGCGCGTGTTGCAGTACACGATGCCGCACTCCCCCGGCATGGTGTCGAGAAAGGAGCAGAGCATGGTGAATTTGTTGGTGGGCTTGACGCTGGTAAAATGCAGGTTGGGCCGGTTGTAGCCGGTGCTGACGCAGAGGGGCTCCTCCAGATCCAGCATCTTGATGATGTCGTCGCGCACGCGCCGGGTCGCGGTCGCCGTGAAGGCCCCTACCGCGGGCCGCCGCGGCAGCCTGTGCACAAATTCGGCGATGCGCAGGTAGCTGGGGCGGAAATCCTGTCCCCATTGGGACACGCAGTGCGCCTCATCCACGGCGACGAGCGGAATGCGCGCCTGCTTGGCGAAAGCCACGAACTGCGGCATATCCAGCCGCTCCGGGGCCACGTAGATGATGCGGTACGCCCCGGCCGCCGCGCGCCGGATGGCCTCGGCCTGCTGGCCGGGGGTCAGGCTGCTGTTGATGTACGCCGCCGCCACGCCCGATGCCTTGAGCGCCATGACCTGGTCCTTCATCAGCGAGATCAGCGGCGAAATCACCAGCGTGATTCCCTCCAGCATCAGCGCGGGCAGCTGGTAGCACACGGACTTGCCCGCGCCCGTGGGCATCACGCCCAGCACGTCGTGCCCGCCGAGCAGCTCGTCCACCAGCCGCTCCTGGCCCTCGCGAAAGCCCTCGTGGCCGAACACCTGCTTGAGCACTTCCAGCTTGTCCAACGGCGCCGTCACCCTTTGTTTCAAAAATCCGGCCGGCGCTGGGAAGAATTCCCGCCTCCGGCCCGTTCTATGATCACAGGCATTGTAACACAATTCACCGAAAAGGGGAAGATTTCTCATGCGTATGAAACGGCTTGCGGCCATCCTGCTGGCGGCGCTGTGCGCCCTCATGCCTCTCGGCGCCCTTGCGGGCGTGTACATCAACAACCCCGACCCCGCCGACCGGCTCCACCTGCGCTCCTACGCCAGCACGCAGGCTCCAAGCCTCGGAAAATACTACAACGGCGCGCCCATCACCGTCCTGGAGGACAACGGGAAGGGCTGGGTGCGCGTGCGGGTCGGCCTCGCGCCCGCCTCGCTCGTCGGTTGGATGCAAAAGACCTATCTGCTAAGCACCGACGGAGCCGCGCCCGCCAGTACCATGCCCCAGTACCGAAACGCCGGACCCATCACCATCTTTCAGCAGCCGTCGAATTTTTCCGTCAGCGAGAGCGTCGAATCCAATCAGGTCTTTTCCCTCATGGGCTTTTCGGACAGCTGGTGGCATCTGCTGGTCACGCTGGACAGCGGCACGTATTCGTGCTTCGTGCGCGCGGGTGCGGCGAGCCTCTATCTGGTGGAGGGCGACAGCGTGCCCCAGCTGGCCCACATTTCCAATCCCGACGAAAACGACCGCCTGAACCTGCGCGCCTCCCCCAGCAAGAGCGCCAAAAGCCTGGGCAAGTACTACAACGGGGCCGTGGCCTCGGTCCTGGGTTTTTCGGAGGACGGCGAGTGGGTGCGGGTGGATGTGTACGGCCGTCAGGGCTACATGCAGCGCCGCTATCTCACGCTGGAGGGCGACGGACCCAACAGCACCCGGATCGGGATACCCCAGATTCAGGTAACTGCGAAAAGCACCATGTTTTACGACGTGCCCGACACCAAGACAGAGGCGCGCATCATGGTCGTCCGGGGCGAAACGGTGGAGGTCGTGGGCGTGATTGACGATACGTGGCTGCACGTGCGCTATGGGAACCTGTATGGCTATATGCCGCGCAGGGGCACGAATTTCACCGAGTAAGGGCGGCGTGCATGCAAACAGCCGCCGGGCTGGGTTTCTCCCCCGCCCGGCGGCTTGTTTTGTTATGATGCTTCGCCTTCCGGCCTCAGGTCCCGCTCACGGACAGTTCGCCCACATCCACGCTGGGGCAGCCGATGCCGCCCATGGGGAAGGTGAGGTCGCTGGCCAGCTCGCGCACGGCGTTTAGCAGCTCATAGAAGTTGCCCGCCACGGTGATCTGCTCCACCGGCTTTTCGCGCCGGCCCTCGCGGAAGGTATATCCCTTGGCCAGGAGCGAAAAATCGCCGCTGATGGGGTTGGCTCCCGCATGCAGGCCGCTGACCTCGGTGATCACGATGCCCTCGCCAATTCCGCGGAGCATGTCATCCAGCGTGCGCTTGCCCGGCTTTAGATAGAAGTTGGTGGGCGTCACGTGCACGGAGGAAGCGTATCCCACCTTGCGGGCGTTGCCGGTGGTGGCCACGCCGTCCTTGCGGGCTGTTTTCAGGTTGTGCAGGAAGGTGCGGAACACGCCGTCCTCCACCACCGTGTGCGTGGCGGAGGGCACGCCCTCGTCGTCAAAAGGCCGGCTGCCCATGCCGCCTTCCAGCAGGGGATCGTCCACCAGCGTCACGCACGGCGCGGCGATGCGCTCCCCCACGCGCCCCTTGAGCAGCGACATGCCCTTTTGCGCCGTCTCCGCCGAAAAGATGGAGCTGAACACGCCCAGCAGGTCGCACATGGCCTCGGAGAAGAACACCACCCGGTACTTGCCCGACGGCACGGGCGCGGCGTTGAGTCCGTCCAGCGTGCGGCGGGCTACCTCGCCGCCCACCTTCCGCGCGTCCAGCCCGTCAAAGCTGCGCGCGGCCACGCCGTAGCCGCCGGAGGATACGAAGTCGCCGTCCCTGGCGGTGGCCTGGCCGTAGAGGGCGCATACGTCCTCGGTGTAGCTGCGGTCCATGCCGTGGGAGTTGACGATGCGCACCGTATAGCTGCCGGTGTTGATGACGTTGTGCGCCGTCTTGTCGATGCGCGGGTCGCTCTCCTTGACCAGCTTTTCCATGGCCAGCACGCGGTCGATCTTCTCCTGCGGCGTCACCTGCGCAAGCGCGGGGTTTCGCAGGTCCATGTCCGGCACGGGCCCGCCGCCGTCGTAGAGCGGCGCTTCGTCCTCGTCCTCGCACAGCTCGGCGCTTTCCAGTACGCCCCTGACCAGCTGGCCCACGGCCTCCCCGTCAAACGCCTCGGTGCTGGCGTAGCCCATGCGGCCCCTGTACAGGCCCCGGAAGCCCAGCCCGCGCGTCAGGTTGCTCTCGTATTCCACCACCTCGCCCTCGGTGGTCATGGCCCTGAAGCTGTCGCGCGAGGACACATACGCCTCGCACGCCTCGATGCCGGCGGCCCTGGCCGCCTCCATCAGCTGCTTGACAAAATCCTGCATTCCGCTTCGCCCCCTTACGCGCGCCCGCCCACCGTGATGGACGATACGCGAATCATCGGCTGGCCCACGTTGGTGGGCACGCTGCCGCTGAGGCTGCCGCACATGCCCTGCGCCATGCGCATATCGCGCCCCACGCGGTCAATCTTCATCAGAATCTCCGCACCCTTGCCAATCAGGCTCGCGCCGCGCACGGGCGTGGTGATCTTGCCATCCTTCACCAGATAGCCCTCCTGCACGGCGAAGTTGAATTCGCCCGTGGCGGGATCGACGGACCCGCCGCCCATCCTGGCGGCATACAGCCCATCGCCCATGGAGGAGATGATCTCCTTTTCATCGTCGCTCCCGGCGGCGATGTAGGTGTTGCGCATGCGCGAGGTGGGCGCGTAGGCGTAGCTCTCGCGCCGGGCGCTGCCGGTGGGCGGCATGCCCATGCGCCTGCCGTTCAGGCGGTCGATCATGTAGTTTTTCAGCACGCCGTTTTCAATCAGCACCAGCTTCGTGGTGGGCGTGCCCTCGTCGTCCACGTTTTCGCTGCCCCATTCGTTTGGCAGCGTGCCGTCGTCCACGGCGGTCACGCAGGGCGAGGCGATCTGCTCGCCCAGCTTTCCGCAAAACACGCTCGTGCCGAAGGCCACGCTGGTCGCCTCCAGCCCGTGGCCGCACGCCTCGTGGAAGATGACGCCGCCAAACCCGTTGCCGATGGCCACCGGCATCACCCCGGACGGACACACCGGCGCATGCAGCATCTCGATCGCGGTCCGGGCCGCCTCGCGCCCCACCCGCGCCGGGTCCACCCGGCTTTCAAACAGCTCAAAGCCCATCAGCGCGCCGGGGCCCTCAAAGCCGGACTGGTTTTCCGTGCCGTTGCCCGCCACCGCCTGGCATCCAAGGCGCGTGTACACGCGCCGGTCGGTCACGAAGCGGCCCTCGCTGTTGGCGATGAGCACGTCCTGCTCGCTGTCGCGGTAGGTGCACACCACCTGCACGATTTCCTCCCCGGCCTCGCGCGCGGCGGCGTTGGCGGCGCGCAGGATGTCCGCCTTGCGGCGCGTGTCGGTGCGGGAGGGCAGCAGCTTTACGGGGTGCGCGTCCCCCACGGGCGAAAGGGTCAGCTCCGCGCAGGCGGCAAGCTCCCGCCCCCGCTCCCTCACGGCGCTGGCCGCCTGCCGGGCGCAGGCGATCAGCCCCTCCCGGCTGGTGTCGTTGGTATAGGCGTAGATGGCGTTAAAGCCCACATACACGCGCACGCCCGCGCCGTGGATGCGTCCGGAATTGACCGTTTCCAGCCGGTTGAGCTGCAAAACGAGCGACGTATCCCGCCGGTCCTCCATAAACAGCTCGGCAAAATCGCCGCCGGTTGCCAGCGCGGCGTCCAGCACGTCATGCACAAGGGATGGTTCCAGCATGTTCTAACCTCCTGTGATCAGCCCAGAATGGCGGCAAAATCCGCATGCGCAAGGTCCGGCGCATGGAACGTGGCCGCGGGATTCTCTGCCGCCGACCCCACGCCCAGCGCGCGCATGCCGCCGGCAAGCGCCGCCTCGATGCCCGCGTCCGCGTCCTCCACCACCAGGCAGTTTTTGGGTTCCAGCCCCAAAAGCCGCGCCGCCAGCACAAACACCTCCGGATCGGGCTTGCTGTGGGTGATGGCGTTGCCGTCGGCCACGGCGTCAAAAGCGTTTTCCAGCCCGATCTGGCGAAGGATGATGGGCGTGTTTTTGCTGGAGGAGCCGATGGCCACCTTCACGCCCCGCTCCTTGAGATAGCTCAGCGTATCCAGCGCGCCGGGCAGAATGTCCGCACGGGTCAGGCTTCCAATCAGCTCCACATAATATGCATTCTTGCGCGCGGCCATGGCCTGCTTTTCATCGTCGGTATAGGGCCTTTGGGCGCGCTCAAGGATGATTTCCAGGCTTTCCATGCGGCTGACGCCGCGCAGGCGCTCGTTGATGGTGCGGTCAAAGTAGATGCCCTCTTCATCGGCCATGCGCTTCCAGGCCAGATAGTGGCAGTTGTCGGTGGAGACGATCACGCCGTCCAGATCAAAAATCACGCCGAAAATGGGATTGCTCATACGCACACGTTCCTTTCCTGACATTGGCATAGGGTGATTATAGCACGAATTGCCGCCCGCATACAATGCCGAAACACCCTTCCATGCGGCTTTGGGAAGCTGGAATGTATGTTTGAAACGCCCGGCTTTCAAAACCGTCCGTTTTTATGCTATGATATGCATGCCAAAACCGGCAGGGAGGAAAGGAGTATTTCAGACAACATGAAAACCAAATGGAAAAAGACCGGCGGCATCCTGCTGGCCGTGCTGGTGGTGCTGGGCGTGCTGGGCGCTACCAGCTTCTACCGCGTGGGTCAGGGCGAGGAGGCCCTCGTGCTCACCTTCGGCCGCGTGACCGATGTGAAGGGACCCGGCCTGTACTGGAAAATCCCGCTCATCCAGAGCGTGATTTCCGAAAGCGTGACCACCATCCACACCAAGGAGTACGGCTTCCGCACCACGCGCACGGGCTCGGCGGGCACGGCGGCGACCTATGCCGACGAGCTGGACGAAAGCGTGATGCTCACCAACGACAACAGCATCGTGTCCATTGAAGCCATCTATCAGTACACCATTCGCGATGTAAAGCAGTATTATTTCGACGTGGACGACCCGGAGGGAACCTTGCAGCTGGCCTTTGAGGCCATCATCCGGCGCAACATCCAGAACCGCCCGCTGGACGACGCCCTGCTGAACAAGGAAGAAATCGAGCGGCAGGTGCTGCCGGATTTCCAGGCCCTGATCGACACCTATGAAATGGGCGTCAAGATCAACGATGTGCGCATCCAGAACATCACCGTGCCCGCGGCCGTATCCGCCGCCTACGAGGATGTGAACAACGCCAAAAACGAAAAGACCAAGCGCCTGGACGAGGCCGAAAAGTACGCCAACGAGGTGCTGCCCACGGCGCGCTCCACAGCCTACCAGACCCTGCAGGAGGCCGAGGCCTACAAGGCCGAAACCATCGCCGCGGCTGAGAGCGAAGCGGCGGTGTTCCAGGCCGTGTACGAAAAGTACAAGGCCGCGCCGGAGATCACCCGCACGCGCCTTCTGATCGAAACCATGGAGCGTGTTTTGCAAAACACCGGCCGCGTCATCGTGGCCGAGCCGGACAGCGGCGTTTTGAAAATTCTCGACCTTGACCAGACCACGGGCAGCGCGGCCGAAGCCGCCGCGCCGGAAGGGAGCGTGTGAGCATGAACGGACAGGCTTATGACTTTGACAAGGCCGCACGCCAGCGCAAGCTGCGCTCCGACATGACCCGCTGGGCGGTCATCGGGGGGATCGTGCTGGCGGTGCTGATCGTGTTTAGCCAGTGCTTCTTTGTGGTGGGCGAGGCCGAGCAGGCGTTTGTGAGCCGCTTCGGCGTCATCAAGCGCGTCATCCTCAACGGCGACAACACCTTCCATCAGGATTACGCGGACGTTCTGGCGGGCGAAATCACCATGAGCGACGATGTCCAGCTGCTCACCGGCAGCGGCCTGCACTTCAAGGTGCCGTTCCTGGACACGGTGCAGAAGTACCCCTCGCGCCTCTACACCTACGTCAGCGACAGCGAGGTGGTCAACACCGCCGAAAAGAAGCAGTACTATGTCAAAACCTACGCCCAGTGGAGCATCGCCGATCCCGCGCTCTTCAGCCTCAAGCTGGGCAGCATGTCCAGCGCCGAAAACCAGCTGGATAACCTGATTCACCCGGTTATCGTGCAGGCCATCAACCGCCTGACCGGCGACGACTTCGTCAGCAACAAGGACGCCCTCAACGCGGCGCTGGCCCAGGGCCTGAAAACCATCAACGAGGACATGGCCCCCCGCGGCATCGAGGTCAAGGACATCCAGGTGCACCGCACCATCTTGCCCACGGCCAACATCGAAAGCACCTATGCCCGCATGCAGGCCGACCGCGCCAAGGTGGCCCAGCAGCTGCGCAGCGAGGGCCAGGAGGAATACCTCAAGGCCGTGGCCACAACCGATCTGGAAGCCCGCAAAATCGAGGCCGACGCCGTGAGCGAGGCCGGCCTCATCCGCGGCGAGGGCGACGCCGCCGCCATCGAAATCTACGCCTCCGCCTACAGCGTGGACGAGGAGTTCTATGCCTACTGGCGTTCGCTCCAGGCGCTGGAAAGCGCGCTGGACGAAAACAGCGTGCTGGTGCTGGACAGTAGCCATCCCCTGTGGAAAGACTTGCTGAACTACGCCACCGGATACGCCGGGCAGTGACGCCCGGCCCCGTATCCTATCGGCCCTCCGCCTCCGCGGAGGGCATCTTTGTGTAAAAAGCCGCTCTCTCCCATTGCATTTGGGGTTGCTCCGTGATACAATAAAATGGTCAAAGATGGTCAATATTCTTTGGCGAAAGGAGGACCTTTATGCGACTAAGTGACGCAATCGAGCAGTTTATCAAAACCATGCTCACGCAGGAAGCGCCCGAAGTCGAGCTCAAACGCAACGAGCTTGCCGAATATTTTAATTGTGCGCCCTCACAGATCAACTATGTGCTGGCCACCCGCTTCACGCCCGACCACGGCTACATCATCGAAAGCCGGCGCGGCGGCGGCGGATACATTCGCATCTTCCGCATGGCGCAGGATACCAGCGAGCAGCTGATCTACCTGCTCAACCAGCGCGTGGGCGATTCCATCGACGCATTGGCGGCCTCGCACCTGGTGCAGCAGCTGCGCGAGCGCGAGGTGGTCACGGACGGCGAGGCGGCCATGATGAACGCCGCGCTGTCGCCCCAGGCGCTCAGCCTCCCGCTGTCGGCGGAGATGAAGGACGCGCTTCGAGCCCGGATTCTCAAAAACATGCTTCTGGAGGTTGCCCGCAAGGGCAAGTGCCAATAGCCCAAAGGAGGGACGTTCATGCTTTGTGAGGAATGCGGCAAAAACCAGGCGACGGTTTCCATCACCGTTTCCGCCGGCGGCGAGGTGTCCACGCGGCGCCTTTGCCCCGAATGCATGAAAAAAATGCAATTCAGCCTTGTGAACGGGGATATCCAGGGCTTTTTAAGCTCGGTCCTCTCCGTGCTGGGCAGCGGGCAGAAAGCCGAAGAGCACAGCGCCGTATGCTCGGGCTGCGGGCTTAGCTATGCCGAATTTGAGCGCACGGGCCGCCTGGGCTGCGCCCAGTGCTACCGGGATTTTTCCGATCAGCTGCGGCCCCTTTTGCAGCGCATCCACGGCCGGGCGCAGCACGCCGGGCGCAAACCCGCCGCCTTTACCCCCTCGCCGGAGGACGAGCGCGCTGCGCGCATCAGCGAGCTTCGCCAGAAAATGGATGAGGCCGTGGCAAGTGAAAACTTCGAGGATGCGGCAAAATACCGTGACGAGCTGAGGAAGCTCACCGAGGAAAGCGGGGCGGCGCAGCCATGAGCGATACGGCGGTAAACGTGGTGGTTTCCAGCCGGGTGCGGCTTGCCCGAAACTACTTTGACCTGCCCTTTTTCAACCAGAATCGTCCGGAAAACGCCCGCCTGTGCATCGAGCGGGCGCAGGCGGCGCTGTGTGGCGGGGAGGAGAGCTACGGCCTGTACCTGATGCGCGATCTGCCCGACGTGGAGCGGCTCAAGCTGGTGGAAAAGCACCTCATCAGCCGCGACCTTGTGGAGCGTGCGGATACCGGCGCAGCGCTCATCCGCGCGGACCGGCGCGTGAGCGTGATGATCAACGAGGAGGACCACCTGCGCATTCAGGCCATCGGTTCCGGGCTGGATCTGGAGGCGGCGGCAAACGTGGCCTTCGGCGTGGAAGGGCGGCTGGAGGCGGTATGCACCTTCAGCTTCGATCCCCAGCTGGGCTACCTGACCTCCTGCCCCACCAACACCGGCACGGGCATGCGCGCCTCTGTGATGCTGCATCTGCCCATGCTCACCCGCTACAAGCAGATGGGCAACGTCAATCAGAGCGTGGCAAAGCTGGGCCTGACCACCCGCGGCATCTACGGCGAGGGCAGCGAGGCGCTGGGCGACCTGTACCAGGTGAGCAATCAGGTCACGCTGGGCCGCACGGAGGAAGAAATCATCGAGGCGGTCACCGCCGTGGGCCGCCAGCTGATCGAGATGGAGCTGTCCCTGCGGGCGCGGTGCCTCAAGGAGCAGCCCATGGACCTTAAGGACGCGCTCATGCGCAGCTATGGCCTGCTTCGCTATGCGCTGCGCATGGATGAAAAGGAATTCATGCTCCACTGGAGCCATCTGCGCCTGGGCGCGGCGATGGGGCTTTTGCCCGTGAGCCTTGCCGCGGCGGACGATCTGCTCACCGTGGCGCAGGACGCGCACGCACGGCGCTACGCCCAGGAGACGGCGCCGGGCGAAGAAGCGGACGCCGCACGCTGCGATATCATCCGCAAAACCCTTGAAACCAACGTTTAGGAGGTTCTGATATGGCAATTTTCGGACGCTTCACCCAGCGGGCCCAGCGTGCCGTGGCAGCCGCCCAGCAGGCGGCGGTGCTGCTGCACCAGCCCTATGTGGGAACGGAGCATATTCTTTTGGGGCTGCTCAAGGAGCCCGGCCCCGTCGTTTCGGAGGTGCTGCCCGAGGGCGTCAACTATGAAACCGTGCTTGAGCGCGTGCGCACGCTTCTGGGCGAGGGCAACATGCAGTCCGGCGGCATGCTGGAATTGACCCCGCGCAGCAAAAAAATTCTGGAAAGTAGCATTTTGGAAAGCCGCAAGCTGCACCACAGCTTTGTGGGCACGGAGCATTTCTGGCTTGCCCTTCTCAAGGAGGGCGAAGGCGTGGCCGTGAGCCTGCTTCGCAGCATGGGCGTGGATACGCAGGAAATGCAGCAGAAAATTCTCGAGGCGCTGGCCAAATCCCAGCCCGACGGCGGCGAGGACGCCTCCGCATCCGGCGGCGAAGACGGAAAGGCCGAAGGCAGCGTTTTGGAAAAATACAGCCGCGACCTGACCAAGGCCGCGCAGGACGGAGAGCTCGACCCGGTCATCGGCCGCAGCACGGAAATTGAGCGCATCATGCAGATCATGAGTCGCCGCACGAAAAACAACCCCGTCCTCATCGGCGAGCCGGGTGTGGGCAAAAGCGCGGTGGTGGAAGGGCTGGCCCAGCTGATCGTCTCCGGCAAGGTGCCCGAAACCCTCACCGGCAAGCGCATCCTTTCGCTGGACCTTGGTAGCATGATCGCCGGCAGCAAATACCGCGGCGAATTTGAGGAGCGCCTCAAGGACACCATCAAGGATGTCAAAAAGCAGGGAAACGTCATCCTCTTTATTGATGAATTCCACACGCTGGTGGGCGCGGGCAAGGCCGAAGGCAGCCTGGACGCCGCCAACATCCTCAAACCCGCCCTCGCCCGCGGCGAGCTTCAGTGCATCGGCGCAACCACGCTGGACGAATACCGCAAGAACATTGAAAAGGACGCCGCGCTGGAGCGCCGCTTCCAGCCTGTCAAGGTAGGCGAGCCCACGCCCGAAGAGGCGCTGGCCATTCTCAAGGGCCTGCGCGACCGCTACGAGGCGCATCACAAGGTAAAAATCACCGACGAGGCGCTTCAGGCCGCCGTCAGCCTGTCCGACCGGTATATCAGCGACCGCTTTCTGCCGGACAAGGCCATCGACCTGATGGACGAGGCCGCCTCGCGCGTGCGGCTGCACAGCTTCACCGCCCCGCCCGACGTCAAGGAGCAGGAGGACCGCCTCAAAGCCCTGCAAAATGAAAAGAAGGAAGCCATCGCTCATCAGGACTTTGAAAAGGCCGCCAGCCTGCGCGACGAGGAGCGAAAGCTCCGTCAGGACATCGCCCAGAAGCGCGCCGCCTGGGAGGAGCGCAAGAACAACAGCCACGACGTGGTCACCGACGAGGACATTGCCCAGATCGTGGCCAGCTGGACGGGCGTGCCGGTCAAGAAGATGACCGAGGACGAAAGCCAGCGCCTGCTCCACCTGGAGGAGCTTTTGCACAAGCGCGTCGTGGGCCAGGACGAGGCCATCAGCGCGGTCAGCCGGGCGCTTCGCCGCGCCCGCGCGGGCCTGCAGGACCCCAAGCGGCCCATCGGCTCCTTCATCTTCCTCGGGCCTACCGGCGTGGGCAAAACCGAGCTGTGCCGCGCCCTTGGCGAAGTGATGTTCGACGACGAGAACGCCGTCATCCGCATCGACATGAGCGAGTATATGGAAAAACACAGCGTCAGCCGCCTCGTGGGCAGCCCTCCGGGCTACGTGGGCTACGAGGAGGGCGGCCAGCTCACCCAGAAGGTGCGCAACAAGCCCTACAGCGTGGTCCTCTTTGACGAGGTGGAAAAGGCCCATCCGGATGTGTTCAACATCCTTCTGCAAATCCTTGACGACGGCCGCCTCACCGACAGCAACGGCCGCGTGGTGAATTTCAAAAACACCATCATCGTCATGACCTCCAACGCCGGAGCCAGCACCATCACCTCCAAGCGCTCGCTGGGCTTTGGCGGCAGCGTGGAAACCACCCGCGACTACGAGGCCATGAAGGAGCGCGTCATGGCCGAGGTGAAGGATACCTTCCGCCCGGAATTCATCAACCGCATCGACGACCTGATCGTGTTCCATGCCCTTGAGCCGGACGATATCCGCCGCATCGCGGCGCTGATGCTGGGCAGCGTATCCAGGCGGCTTGCCCAGCGCGGCATGCAGCTGAGCTACGGGGACGACGTGGTCGCCCTTCTGGCCGACGAGGGCTACGACGCCAACTTCGGCGCCCGTCCGCTTCGCCGCACCATCCAGAGAAGCGTGGAGGATGCCTTGAGCGAGGAGATCATCGCCGGCAAGATCGCCCTTGGCGACCGGGTGGAGCTGTATGTGGAGGATGGCAACCGCATCGCCTTCCGCAAGCTCCTGCCCGAAAAACCCGCCCAGCCCACGCCTACGCTGGAAGCGTAACCTGTATCTCGGGGCAGCGCGCCCTGCTTTGGAGCGCGCTGCCCTTTTTTCCGCCTCCGTTTGAAAAATCCTTTGCGTTTGTTCTTGCTTATTTACCCGTTCATGCTATATAATAGATTGAAAAAACCTATTGCC